>NZ_VRVA01000021.1:0-67978 GCF_008039945.1 Methylobacterium sp. WL64 | reverse complement strand
CCCCCCGATGATCCTCCGGCACGCGCCCCTGGCGCCGGCGTGCCGGCCGTCGCGCGCCGGAGACCAGGGACCCGCAGATGTCCGCCCTCTCGATCCTCGACGTTTCCGCGGTGCGTGCCGCCCCGGTGGCCCGCGAGCCCTACCCGTACACGCTTGGTACCAACGTCCTGAACCCGGACGCCATCGAGGCAATCCGGCGCGACTTCCCGGACATCGCCAAGCCCGGCTACCTCACGGTGGATGAAGTCGCCCTCAAGGGCCGGTTCAAGGCGCTGATCGACGAACTGGAGAGCGACGCGTTCTCGGAGATCCTCGGCGAGAAGTTCGGCATCGATCTCGTCTCCTGTCCGCGGCTGACCACGATCATGCGGAAGAGCCAGCTGAAATACGGTTCGATCCACACCGACGGCCCGTCGAAGGTGCTGACGCTGCTCGTATACATGAACGACGCCTGGGACGCCCCGGCCGCCGGACGCCTGCGTGTGCTCTACGACGGCCGCAACTACGCGCCCTTCGCCGTGGAGGTTCCCCCAACCATGGGGACGATGTTCGCGTTCCTGCGGGCCGACAATTCCTGGCACGGCCACGAGCCCTTCGAGGGTGAGCGCCGGGTGGTGCAGGTCGCTTGGCTCAAGGACGCCGCGGAACTGGAGCGCAAGCGCAAGCGCAACCGCACCGCCCAGTTCCTGAAAGGGATCTTCGGACGCTGAGCGACACGACAGTTCCCCATAGCCCTTTGTTCGGGCATCCTTTTCCCCATCATCTTGGCGACCGAATCGGCGTCGGATGCCTGGATCAGGGGGTAAGGATGGGTGCGGTCGTGCTGGCCGATCCGGGTGATGAACCCCGTACCGGCTCCAAGCGCCGCTTCGTCGTGCCCGCGTTCCTCGTTCTCGGCTGGGCCGGGCTTTTCGCCTACAGCGCGATCTACCTCACCGAGGACATGCCGTTCCGGACGCAGCCGGCCGAAACCCGGCCCGCTCCGGCCCCGAAGCCCCAGGGCCGTCGGGTCGTGATGCTCGACGCGCTCGACGAGGCCGCACCAGCGGTGCAGGGCCTGGATGCCGCGCTTCCGGTGGCCTCGCCCGGTGTTCGGAGCCCTGCGGATCCAGGCGCGCAGGCGGCGATCGTTCCCCCGGCGGCACCGGTATCCCCGAGGCAAGCGAGCCCGGCCAATCCCGACTATGCCGGCATCTGGGGGCCAACCGCAGATGCCTGCTCGGCACGCTCCCGACGCAGGGGCTACATCCCGGCCACCATCACGCCGGAGCGAGCCCGGGCCGGCCGCACCATCTGCAATTTCCACGACGGCCACCGCGTCGGCAACGCCTGGGTGGTCGCCGCCGAATGCAGCGACCGCGGCCGGCACTGGTCCTCGCAGGTGCGGCTCGTGGTCGAAGGCGACCGCCTCACCTGGTCGAGCGGGCGCGGCACAGCGGCCTACGTGCGCTGCGGGCGGCGCGGCGGCTGATTATCGCGTTTCGTATCGCGGTCGGACCGCTCCGGCTGATGCGCCCCAAGTCAGGACTTGGGTTTGCTCCTGAAGCGAGCGAGCAACTCACCCGTCAGGCCAGCCCGATCGTCCGTTCCCCGGCGGCGTTCAGAACGATCCGCGCTGCGGCCCGGCTCGGCGTGTCGTCGCCGGAGAGCCGCATCATTCCGTCGATCCGGGCAAGCGCGTCGCTCTGCGCGTCGCGCTCCGGGCCGCCCGCCAGCAGCGGCAGAAGGGCCTCGGCCAAGTGCTCGGGCGTGCAATCGGCCTGGACGAATTCCGGCATGGCGTTGTCGGCCAGGATCAGGTTCGGCAGCACGATGCTGGGCACCTGGATCAGGCGGCGGGCAATGAACTCCTCCGCGCGTGAGACCTTGTAGGCCACAACCATCGGGACGCCCGACAGCGCCAGTTCCAGCGTGACGGTGCCGGAGGCCGCGAGCGCCGCCCGGGCCCCTCGGAACGCGGCATATTTCGGCGCCTCGCCGGTCAGCACCTGAACGGGAACCGGCCAGTTCAGAGCCAGCCGCTCGATCAGGGCCCGGTGGCGGGTCACGGCCGGCAGGACAGCCTCCACCTCGATGACGCGGGAGACAAGCTCCAACGCCCGCCCGAACACCGGCATCAGCCGGTCGATCTCTGCCCGGCGGGAGCCCGGCAGGACCACGAGGCGGTAGGGGACCGCCGCCCGCCGCCGGACCTCCGTCGCGGACGGGCGCAAGTCCGGAAACCGCTCGATCAACGGGTGGCCGACATAGGTGCAGGGCGGGCCTCCGAGGCGCAAATGCGCGTCCGGCTCGAACGGCAGCAACGCCATCACGTGGTCGATGAAGCCGCGCATGCCCTTGGCCCGCCATGGCCGCCAGGCCCAGACACTCGGCGACACGTAATCGACGATGGGGATGCCGGGCGCCGCCTTCCGGACCCGCTGGGCGACCGCGTGGGTGAAGCCCGGGCTGTCGATGATCACCAGGACGTCGGGCCGGGCCCGCACCACCGCGGTCGCGGTCTCGCGAATGCGCCGCAGCAGCGTCCGAGCCCGGGCGAGCACCGGCAGGTAACCCATGACGGCGACGTCATCGAGGGGGAACAGGGAGGTGAACCCCTCCTCGGTCATGGCCTCGCCGCCGACGCCGCCGAACACGGTCCCGGGCGCCGCAGCGCGCAGCGCACGCATCAGCTTGGCACCGAGTTGATCCCCGGAATCCTCGCCGGCCACCAGCCAGATTTTCTTCGATGCGGACACGGGAGCGGCGCTCATGGCGCGGTCCCGTAGCCGACCAGGAACAGGCCGAGGCGGTCGGCCTCCGCAGCAGTGGCGGCCCGGTCGATCACGAGGGTGCCGCCGGCTTCCAGCGCGAGGCCAACGCAGCCGGCCGCGGCGGCGTTGCGCACGGTCCGGGGGCCGATCGCCGGCAAATCGATGCGCAAGTCCTGGCCGAGCTTCGGCGCCTTGACCAGCACGGTCGCGGGCAGCGCCCGCCCCCGCCCGAACGGCTTGCGCCCGAGCGCCCGGGCGCGGGCGAGCATGCGGTCGGTGCCCTCCGGCCCCTCGACGGCGATCACCCGCTCGCCGGAGACCGCCACCGCCTGCCCGAGATCGTAGGGCGAGAGCGCGTCGAGCACCCCGCGCGCGGTGCGGATCGACAGGCCGGCATCCATATCGGGACCCAGGCGTCCGAGCCGGCCCACCGGGCAGAGTAGGTCCGGCGCGGCCTCGTGGACGCCGAGCACCCGGTGGCCCTCCTCCTCGACCAGCGCCAGGGCGGCGCGCAGGAGCCGGTCGTCGCCGCCGCCGGCGATCGCGCGCAGGGTCTCGCGATTTCGCAAGGCCGCACCGGCATTGAGGAGCGCCGCTGGGCTCGGCCGAGACACGCCGCCGGCCGGGACCATCACGGCCGGCCCCCATCGGCGCAGCAGCTTGAGGATCGCTGCGAGATCGAGGAGGTCGACGGTGGCGTCGGCCCGGGCGCGCAGGGACCGCTCGGTAAATCCGCGGAGCGCGATCAGCCGGAACGGCCGGTCTGTCCGGTTCAACGACTCGGCGACCAGCTCCGGCAGCCGGCCGGCGCCGGCGATCAGGACGAGTGTGCCCTCGGGCAGCGGCGCGGCATCGGCCATGGCGGAGGGCTCAGGCCGCCCCGATCGGAACCGGAAGCTCGCGGGGCGTGCAGATCGAGCGCTTCCCGCCCGCCCGGATGAAGGCAAGGATCTCGGACACGGCGGCGTGGGACTCGAAGGTCACGGCGACGTCCTCGACCCGCTCCATCAGCGTACCTTCCGGCGCGAACAGCAGCCGGTAAGCCCTGCGCAGCGCGTGGATGTCTTCCCGAGCGAAGCCCCGGCGCTGCAGACCGATGATGTTGAGCCCGGACAGGTAGGCGCGGTTGCCGAGCACCATGCCGTACGGGATGCAGTCGTTCTCCAGGCCGGAGAGGCCGCCCACGAAGGCGTGCGCCCCGACCCGCGCGAACTGGATCACGGCGGCGCCGCCCCCCAGGATCGCGTAATCGCCGACGCTGCAATGGCCGGCCAGCATCACGTTGTTGGAGAAGATGACGTGGTCGCCCACCCGGCAATCGTGCCCGACATGGGAATTGGCCAGGAAGGTGCAGTGATCCCCGACCGAAGTTTCGAGGCCGCCCCCGCTGGTGCCGGGGTTCATGGTCACGCCCTCGCGGATCAGGCAGTCGGAGCCCACCGTCAGCGTCGAGGCCTCGCCCCGATATTTCAAATCCTGCGGCTGGTGACCGATGGAGGCGAACGGGAAGATCCGGGTGCGGGGGCCGATCGTGGTTCGGCCAGCAAGGACCACATGGCTGAGGAGCTCGCACCCCTCCCCTAGCACCACCTCTGGGCCGACGTGGCAGAACGGGCCGATCCGCACGCCGTCCCCGATCTCGGCGCCGGATTCGATCACGGCGCTCGGGTGGATGAAGGCGTCGCTCACTCCGTCACCAGCATGGCGCCGATCTCGGCCTCCGCCACCAGCACGCCGTCGACCCGGGCCTCACCCCGGAACCACCACATGGTCCGGCGGTGATTCATCTTCTTCATGTGAAAGCGCACCTGGTCGCCGGGGGTGACCGGCTTGCGGAACTTGCACTTGTCGATGGTCATGAAGAACACCTGCTTGGTGCGCAGCTCATCCGTCCGGATGTGGCGGCAGCAGATCGCGCCGGCGGTCTGGGCCATGCCCTCGATCAGCAGGACGCCTGGGAAGACCGGCATTCCGGGGAAATGCCCCATGAATTGCGGCTCGTTGGCGGTGACGTTCTTGATGCCGACGCAGGATTCGTCGCGATCGATCTCGACGATGCGGTCGATCATCAGGAACGGGTAGCGGTGCGGCAGCAGCTCCAGCAACGTCTGGATGTCGGCTGTGCCCAGCTCCTCGTCGGTGTCGCGCGCCGCCTCGCTCATCGAATCCCGTACCTTGCGTCACCGCCATCGGGCGGACCGATATCCGCCCGCCATGACGGGCGGACGCCCTCTTCGGAAGAAATCGGCGGAAGCGCAAGGGTTTCCCGGCACCGGGCTACGATCAGACGGCGTCCGAAGGCGGATCCTTCTCCGCATCCTTGCCCGAGCGCTCGGCCAGGCGCGCCAGCGTCGTCAACTCCCGGAACCACGCCCGCACCGGCTTGGCCGGGGTGCCGCCCCAGCGGCTGCCCGGCGGGACGTCGCGGTTTACGTTGGACGAGCCGGCGATCTGGGCGCCACGGCCGATGCGCAGGTGGCCGACCACGCCGACCTGGCCGCCGAGCACCACGTAATCCTCCAGCGTGGTCGAGCCCGAGATGCCGACCCCGGAGACGATCACGCAATGGCGGCCGATGACGACGTTGTGGGCGATCTGGACCAAGTTATCGATCTTGGTGCCCTCGCCGATCACCGTATCGCGCGAGGCGCCCCGGTCGATCGTGGTGTTGGCGCCGATCTCGACATCGTCCTGGACGATCACCCGGCCGATCTGCGGCACCTTGAGGTGCGTGGCGCCCATGGCGAAGCCGAAACCGTCCTGTCCGAGCCGGGCACCGGGATGCAGGATAACCCGGTTGCCGAGGAACGCGTGGCTCAGGGTCGTGCCGGCGCCGATGGAGCAATCGCGCCCGATCCGGACGCCGGGGCCGATCACCGCGTTCGGGCCGATGACGCTCCCGGACCCGATCTCCGCCCCCGGCCCGACGACGGCGCCGGGATCGACAGTAACCCTCTCCTCCAGCCGCGCTTCCGGGTGGACATGGGCGCCCGGAGCGATGCTGCGGCCGCCGAACTGAGAACCGGGACGCAGGGCGTCCGGGTGCAGGCGGCCGAGCAGGGCAGCGTAGGCGCGGTACGGGTCGCGGCTGACCAGCGCAACGGTCCCGGCCGGACAGCGCGCCGCGAAGCGCGGGCTTACCAGGCAGGCGCCGGCGCGGGTCGCAGTGAGCGCGTCGCCGTAGCGGGCATTGTCCATGTAGGCGAGGTCGTTCGGCCCGGCGCTCTCGAGCGGGGCCGCGGCGGCGAGCCGGTATTCCGGGTCCGCACCCTCGGGCAGGGACGCACCGGCGGCGGCGGCGACATCGGCGAGGGTGAGGAAGCCGGTCGCGGCGAAGAAATCGGGATCTGACATGCAGGGCAACGCGCCGGCCGGAGAAATCCGGCCAGCGCGTGTGGCTTTTATCAGAACCGCGAGCCGCCGGAGAAGCGGAACGCCTGGGTCTGATCCTTGCCGATATGGCCGACCTTGCCGAGCAGCGGCACGTAGACCGATTGGCCCTCGTCCTTCGTCAGGGCGTAGGCGTAGTCGAACCGGATCGGGCCGAGCGGCGAGTTCCACAGGATGGACGCGCCGATCGAGGAGCGGATCGCAGCCGTGTCGCGGACGTTCACACATTCCGGCTCGACGCCGATGTTGAATGCGGAGAAGTTGCACTTCCCAGTCTGGGGCGAGATGCCGTTGATGAAGCCGTCGCCGTTCACGTTGAAGTTACGCCGTCCGCTATAGCCGAACAGCGTGCCGGCATCGGCGAAGACCGCGCCCTTCAGGCCCAGATCCCGCGGGATGAGGGGCAGCGGGAACTGCACTTCGAGGGTACCGCCGATATAGGTGGAACCGCCGATGGCGTTGGAGCGGGCGTCGGCGATGCCGACGTCGCGCGGGCCGATGCCGTTCGGCGCGAAGCCGCGGACCAGCGACGGGCCGAGGAAGAACTCGTCGGTGACGCGCAGCGGCTTGCCGTCGATGGCGTTGATGTGACCGCCCTGGAACCGGACGAACCCGATCACGTCTTCGAACAGCTCCTTGTAGTAGCGCGCATCCGCGGTGACGCGGAAGAACTTCGAGTCGCCGCCCAGGCCGGCCACGTCGGGCTTCAGCTCGGCGTAGAGGCCGTTGCGCGGTGCGCCGACCACGTCGAGGGTCGAGTAGGCGAGCGTCAGGCCGGCCAGCGAGGTCAGCGTATTGCCCTGCGAGCCCTTGATGGCGATCGACGCTTCGCCGTCATACGCGCAGTTCGGGTAGACCGACTGGCCGCCGATGTTGCGGCCGCTGTTCGGGTCGATCGTGCCGCCCGCGTAGGTGGCGGTGTAGCCCGGGATCGGCGTCGAGCAGTCGTTGTACGGCCGCTTGAGGGTATTCGGGACCTTCAGCTCGGTGTTGTACAGCGAGTAGCGCAGGGTGATGCCGAACTCCTCGGTGATCGGCAGGCCGAGGCGCAGCTGGCCGCCATACACCGTGGTCTCGTAGCGCGAGTACCGGGTCAGGTCGGAGTACTTGTAGAAGGCGTCGAAGCCGGCGGCGAGCCGGTAGCCGAGGAAGTACGGCTCGGTGAACGAGAAATCGACGCCGCGCGAGTACTGGCCGCCCGTGCCGGCGAGGCGGACATACTGGCCGCGGCCGAGGAAGTTGGACTCGGAGACCGAGACCTCGCCGATGATGCCGTCCTGGGTGGAGTAGCCGCCCGCCACCGAGAACGAACCCGTGGGCTGATCCTCGACATCGATGTTGATGACCACGCGGTCGGCAGCGGAGCCGGGCTCGTTGGAGAACCGGACCTTCTTGAAGAAGCCGAGGCCGTTCAGGCGCCGCTCGGCCCGATCGGTCAGCACGCGGTTGTAGGCATCGCCCTCGGCGATATCCAGCTCGCGGCGGATGACGTAGTCGCGGGTGCGGGTGTTGCCGCGGATGTTGATGCGCTCGACGTAGACGTGCGGGCCGTCCTCGACCACGAAGCCCAGCGAGACCTGGTGGGTCGCGGGATCGCGCTGGCCGGTCGGGCGGACCTGGGCGAACGGATAGCCGGCGCGGTTGACCTCGCGGGTGACGTTGTTGAGCGTCCGCTCCACGTCGTCGGCGTTGTAGACGTCGCCCACCGCGGCGGTGATGTTGCTGTCGAGCTTGGCGGTGTCGATGCCGGGCAGGCGGGAATCCACCGCCACAGCGCCGACCTTGTACTGCTCACCCTCGTTGACCGTGATGGTGATGACGTAGCCCGAGCTGTCGGCCTCGACGTAGCGGGCGTCGGCGCTGACCACCTGGAAGTCGGCGTAGCCGTTCTTCAGGTAGTAGCGGCGCACCTGGTCCAGGTCGGTGGTGATGCGATCCGGATCGTAGACGTCGGAGGTCTTGATGAACGACAGGAAGTTCATCTCGGAGGAGCTCATCAGCCCCTTCAGGGTCCGCTCCGAGTAGGCGTTGTTGCCGACGAAGTTGATCGAGATGATGCCGGTCTTGTCGCCCTCGTCGACCTGGTAGATCACGTCGACCCGGCCGTTCGGCAGGTCCACGGTCCGGTAGGTGACCTTGGCGGTGCCGCGGCCGAAGCGCTTGTAGACGTCGCGGATGCGGGCGAGGTCGGCGTTGACGATGGCCTCGCTGTAGGGGCCCCGCGCCTTGGCCTCGACGATGCCCTCGAGCGTCGCCTTCTCGACCTTCTTGTTGCCCTCGAACACGACCCGGTTGATCAGGTTGTTCTCGCGGACGGTGACCACCGTGCGACCGCCGGACTGGGCGACCTTCACGTCCGAGAACATGCCGCTGGCGAGCAGGTTGCGCCGGGCCTCCTCGGCGGAGCCGGACGCCGTCCCGGTCACGTAGGACCGGATCGTGTCGGCATCGACGCGCTGGTTGCCCTGGACGACGATCTGCTGCGCCTGAGCGGCACCGCTCAGGACCAGGCCCGCACCGGCGGCGACTAGGACGATGGTCTTCCGCACCGACTTACGTCGGGGCTTCCCCGTCAACGACATCATGCAATCGCCCGTTTCTGTTCTGGTCGCGGGGGTTAGCCCGTCACAGGCGACCGTTGACCGGTCGTCCTGTCACCCTGGTCCAAGCGTGGCTTCAGGTCCAAGCGTAGCTCTTAGCGGGATTCCCCTGCCAAGCAAACGCGCGGGAGGCCATCGTCAGGGGATTTTGGGGGGTCGTGGCCTTCGCGCCACTTAACGGAGGGCGGACCACGCGGGCAAAGCCCCAATCATGGTGAATGGCCCGTAAATCTCTGAGACTACACCTGTTTTCGCGCCCGCCAATGCTGGCATTAACGCTGTTTTAAGCACCGCCCGGGGCGGCTTCGGGGCAGTCTCCGGGCGGTATCGCGGCGGGATTAGGGCACCGATTCCGGTGGAGACCGGACCGGTGCCCGCGCGGGATCCCCGGATCAGGTGTTCCGCCAGGACGCGCCGAGGTTGAGGATGTCGTTCCACGCAGCGAACAGCATCAGCATCAGGACCAGCGCGAGGCCGATCCGGAACCCGATCTCCTGGGCGCGCTCGCTGAGCGGACGACCGCGGACGACCTCGAAGGCGTAAAACAACAGGTGCCCGCCATCGAGAAGCGGCACCGGAAAGAGGTTCAAGAGGCCAATCGAGACCGAGAGCAGCGCGATGAGGCCGACAAGCCCTCCGACGCCGCCGTTCTTGGCGACCTCGCCGGAGACCCGGGCGATGCCGATCGGACCCGACAGCTGATCGGCCGATTCCCGTCCGGTTGCGAGCTTGCTCAGGTAGGAGAAGGTCCGCTCCACCACGAAGTAGGTCTCGCGCACGCCGAGATCGAGGGAATCGAGCGCTCCGTACCGGACCAGCCGCGCCTCCGACCCGGCCGGCGAGCGGATGCCGAGCCGGCCGATCCGGTGGCGGCCGAAGGGCGTCTTCTCCTCGTAGGTGGCGGGCGTCGCCTGGATGGTGATCGGTTGCTCGGCCCGCTCCACCGTGAAGGTCAGCGGTGTGCCGGCACTGCCGGTCACGGTGCGGTACATGGCGTTGAAGTCGCCGATCTTCTCGCCGTCGATGGCAGTGATCACGTCGCCGGGCTGGAAGCCGGCCTGGGCTGCGACGCTGCCGGGTTCCACGGAGGAGACCCGGGCGGGCAGCTCGTAGCGCCCGGCCAGCCAGATCGCTCCGGCAAAGAGCAGGATCGCCAAGATGAAATTCGCCACGGGTCCGGCGGCGACGATCGCGGCGCGCTTGGCCACGGGCTGGGTCGGGAAGCTGATCGCCTGCTCGTGCGGGGACATCCGGGCGATCGTCTCCGGATCCGGCATGCTGGCGCCGTTGGCGTCACCGTGGAACTTGACGTAGCCGCCGAGCGGGATGGCGCAGAGCTTCCAGCGGGTGCCACGCCGGTCGTTGAACCCGACCAGTTCCGGTCCGAAGCCGAGGGAGAAGGCGTGCACGCCGACCCCGCACCAGCGGCCGACCAGGAAGTGGCCCATCTCGTGGACGAAGACCACCACGGTGAGCACGAACAGGAACGGGATCACGGCTCCGAAGAAGCCGCCGGCGGTCCCGCCCATCGCGTTGAGAAAGTCCATAAGCCGATCCCTGGCCGTCTCTGCACCGGCTTCTCAGGCCGGCCATCCGGCCGGTCTAGCAGATCGGTGCGGTTGACCGCCAACGCAATCCTCCGGGCCTGACGCGGGTGGTCGCGGGGCGCACATCGCGACAGACGATCCCCGATATCCTCGGGCCTACGCAGTGCAAGCCGTCAGTGTCCCCCGCCCCCGCCAGCCGCCGCGCGGGGCCGGCGGATCAGCGGCACAGCGCAGGCCATCGCCAGGAACAGGACCGTCAGCGCCAGGAACACGTCCTCGAAGGCCATGACGAGGCCCTGGATCCGGACCGTGTTGGACATGGCCTTGAGCGCCATGCCGGGGGCCGCGCTGCCGTAGGAGTCGAATCCGCGCTGCATGGAGTCGAGGCGCTCCAGGGCGGCGGTGTTGGCCCAGGTGAAGCGCTCGTGGAGCCGGGCGAGATGCAGGTCCCAGCGGGCGTTCAGCACGGTGTTGATCAGAGCCAGGCCGACCGCGCCGCCGAGGTTGCGGGTGAGGTTGTAGAGCCCGGAGGCATTCTTCATCCGGGCCGGCGGCAGGGTGCCGAGCGCGATGTTGTTGATTGGGATCATGCACAGCATCAGCGAGCAGCCGCGCAGCACTTGCGGCCACAGCAGCTCCAAGAAATCCCAGTCCTTCGTAAGGCCGGTGACGATCCAGGTGCCGCAGGCGAAGCCCACGAAGCCGATCCCCATCATGATCCGCGGATCGACCTTGCCGGACAGCCGGCCGGCGATCGGCGCCGTGGCGAACATGCACAGGCCCGAGACGAACATGGTCTCGCCGATCATCAGCGCCGAGTAGCCGCGCACCCGGGCGAGGTAGACCGGGTAGATGTAGGTCAGCCCGTACAGGCCGATGCCGAGCACGAAGCTCGCGACGCAGCCGCTGGCGAAGTTGCGGTCGGAGAAGGCGCGCAGGTCGACGATCGGCTGCCTGGCCGTGAACACACGCCAGAAGAACAGCAGTCCCGAGACCCCGCAGACCACCGCGCAGGCGAAGACCGCCTCGTCCTGCAGCCAATCGTGGTTCGGACCCTCCTCGAGGACGTATTCGAGGCAGCCGAGGAAACCCGCCATGAACGCGAGGCCGGCCCAGTCGAACGACTTCAGCAGGTCGTAGTTCGGCTTATCGAAATCGATCAGGATCCAGGTGGAGACCGTCACGACGATGCCGGGCACGACGTTGATCAGGAACAGCCAATGCCAGGACATCAGGTCGGTGAGATAGCCGCCGATCGTCGGCCCGATGGTTGGCGCCAGCGTCGCCACCAGACCGATCATCGGCGACACGATGGTGCGCTTGGACGGTGGGAAGATCGTGAACGCGGCGGCGAACACGGTCGGGATCATGCCGCCGCCGATGAAGCCCTGCGCGGCGCGCCAGACGATCATCTCGGAGATCGACGAGGAGGTCGCGCACATCACGCTCATCAGCGTGAAGCCGCCCGCCGAGATCGCGAACATCCAGCGCGTCGAGAGCACCCGCGACAGGGTACCCGACAGCGGAATCGAGATGACCTCGGCGATCAGGTAGCTGGTCTGGACCCAGGGGATCTCGTCCCCGGAGGCCGAAAGGCCGGCCTGGATCTCGTTGAGGGAGGCCGAGACGATCTGGATGTCCAGGATCGCCATGAACATCCCGAACACCATGCAGAAGAACGCCACCATGCGGCGGCGGTCCATCGGCGGCTCGGCGGCCGGGGCTCCGGCCGGGATGGCGGCGGCGGTGGCGGCCATGGTCGGGCTCAGCGGCTTGCCGCGTCGAACCGCCGGTTCGCGGCCTGGTCGAGGACCGAGCGGTCGGTGCCGGTCCGGGTATCGACCCGCACCTCGGCCGAGAGGCCGGGCCGCAGCAGCCCCTCGCGGGAGATCTCATCGGGCACGCGCACCCGCACGGGCAGGCGCTGGACGATCTTGGTGAAGTTGCCGGTGGCATTGTCCGGCGGCAGCAGGCTGAACACCGAACCGGAGGCCGGCGAGAACGATTCGACCACCCCGTGGATCTCGCGATCGGGGTAGGCGTCCACCGTCACGATCACCGGCTGGCCCGGGCGCATGCGCTGCACCTGCGTCTCCTTGAAGTTCGCGTCGATGCGCACGCTCTGGAGCGGGACCAGGGCCGCGACCCGGGTGCCCGGCGCCACATAGGCGCCAGCCTCGACCGCCTTGTTGCCGACCACGCCGTCGAACGGGGCGCGGATCACCGTGAAGTCGAGGTCGCGCCGGGCGCGGTCGACCGCGGTGCGCAACTCGGCCGACAGGCGCTCCGCCTCGCGCTTCTGGGCCTGGAGCACGTCGACGTTGGCCCGGGCCGCCAGCAGCCCGGCCTCCATGCCCTTCACGGAAGCCTCGGTCCGGTCCCGGTCGGCGCGGGCCTGGTCGATCCGCGACTTGGCGACGTAATCCGCCTGCATCTGGGTCGCCCGGGCGAAGTCGGCCTGGGCGCGAACGGCATCGGCGCGGCTCGCGTCGATCTGGGCGGAGGCCTGGGCGACCTGCGCCTGCGCGGCCTCGACCTGCCGCCCGATCCGTACGATCGTGCTCTCCTGCGTGGCGAGCTTGTCCTGCGCGGCCTGGAGCGCGAGGCGATAATCGCCGTCGTCGAGCTTGGCGATCACGTCGCCCTTCTTGACCGAGAGGCCGTTCACCACGGGCACGGATTCGAGATAGCCGGAAACCTTGGCGGCCAGGACCGAGATATCGGCCTGCACATAGGCGTCGTCGGTCGAAATGAAGAACCGCCCTACGCTCCACCATTGCCAGCCCTCGTAGCCGCCGCCGGACAGGGCTGCAGCCAGAACTCCCAGAAGCACCATGCGCCGGAGCGGGCGCTTCCTGGCCGGTCCGGGTTCCTGAACGATCGGGGCCGTCGTGGACATCACGGCGGGACGGGGCTGAACGGTCGCCGGTGCGGGCCCTTCGGCACGCTCCTCGTCCGATGGCTCGCTGTGCGCACCGGACCGGTCGCCATCCTCGCGTAGGGACATCGTACGCCTCTGACCTGATGACCGAACCGTTCGGTCAACACAACGGACGTGCCTTGACGCACGTCGAATCTCACTTCAGGGTAAATTGACCGAACGGTTCGGTCAAGGGAAACGGCGTGTTGGACGCGGAGTGGGTGATGATTCAGGGCGCGGTGCTGGAACGGGGATCGTCACCGATCGAAAGCGACAAGCGGCGACAGATCCTCGACGGCGCGCGCACGGTCTTCCTAGCGGCGGGGTTCGACGGAGCCAGCATGGGCGAGGTCGCCCGGGCGGCCGGCGTCTCGAAGGGCACGCTCTACGTCTACTTCGACAGCAAGGAGGATCTGTTCGAGGCGCTGATCATCCGGGAGAAGAGCAGCCTGGCCGAGGCCCTGTTCACCCTGGACGCCGACGATCCCGACGTGCCGGCCGTGCTGACGAAACTCGGCGCCAGCTTCCTGACCGAGATGGGTCGGCCGGAGCACGTGGCGGTGGTCCGTATGGTGATCGGCGCCTGCGAGAAATTCCCGCGCTTCGGACAGGCCTTCTACGAGGCCGGTCCGGCCTGCGGCGTGGCGCGGCTGTCTAGCTATCTGGACGCCCAGGTGCGGGCCGGCCGGCTCCGCGTCGCCGACACCGAACTCGCGGCAAGGCACTTCCTGCACCTCTGCCAGGCCGGCCAGATGACGCGGCTGCTCTTTGCGGCCGGCGATGCGGCGGGCGCGGCCGAGATCCGATATCAGGTCGACGGCGCAGTCCGGGTGTTCCTGGCCGGGTATGGGCCGGAGCGGTAGGGCGGGTCGATGTCGCGGGTCTCCGCGCGCATATTGTCCAGCATCGAAGGCTTGCCGGGTCCGATCCGCACGGTTTAAACATGTATACCGAAAGAAGAATATTGAATTAGTTTGATTATAAACTGGCGCTGCCGACACGGACCTCGATCGGGGCACGATGAGGCTTGGGGCAAAGATCCCGAGGCCGGACGGCGCATGCGATGCTGCACCCGGTGACCCGGGCAAGCGACGCCGAGGTCGGGCTGCGTCTGGGCGGGTCCCTGGCGGGCGTTCGCCCCCTCGCGCCGTTCTTCTGCCTGTACATGACCTTCGGGGCGACCCTCGGATTCCTCGCCGGCGGAGCGCCGCTGATCCTGCGGGTCCGGGGGCTCGATCTCGCCGAAGTCGGATTGTTGCAGCTCATCAACCTGCCGGTGGGCCTGACCTTTTTGTGGGCCGGTGCCATCGACCGGATCCGCCTGCCGTTCCTCGACCACCGGGTCGGATGGATCGTCGCCGCACAGGGCGTGACGGTCCTGCTGCTGGGCGTCCTGAGCTTCGGCGAGCACTGGCCGGTGTCGGCGCTGCTCCTGCTGGCGATCGCGGCCTGCGCCTGCGTCGCCACCATGGACATCGCCCTGGAGGCCCTGGTCGTTGAGACGATCCCGGCGGAGCGACGGGCGTTCGTCGCCTCGGCCAAGCTCTGCGGGGCGTCCCTCGGCGGCATCCTCGGCGTGGGCGTCCTGGTCGGCTCTTACGATATCCTTGGATGGCGGGTTGCCGTTCTCGCCTGCGCCGCGCTCGACGCCCTCTGTCTCCTGCCGATCCTCGGCTACCCGGAGGCCCGGCTCCGCGGGTCCGGCGGTCTGCCGGAACGGTGGTCGGGGTCGTTCGCCCGCCTGCGCGCCCTCGGCGCGCGGATCCTGGTACTCGGCTCCTACTTCGCCGCCGCCTACCTCCTGTCGGGGCCGAACACGCTGGCGCTGCTCGATCTCGGCGTGCCGCTCGCGCAGGTCGGCTTTCTCACCGGCACGGTGCTGCCGGCGATCAACCTCGTCATGGCGCTTGTCGCGGGCGGCCTCGCCGCACGTTTCGGCACGGCCCGGCTGATCGCCATCGGGGCGGTCGGCGTCCTCGCCTCCGGCGGCGTGATGGCATCCGCCTGTGCCGCCGGCGCAGTGGATGTTGCGGTCGCGGCGACCATCCTGAACTTCGTCTGCGGTGGGATCCTGGGCGTGCCGGTGTTCAACATGATCTACCGCTGGGCGCAGGGGCCGAGGCCGGCCACGGACTATGCGCTGCTGTTCGGCGCAGCATTCTTCGCGGCGATGCCGCTCCGGGTCGCCGCCCCGGCTCTGGCCGAGTGGATCGGGTGGCCCTCCTATTTCGGAGCCGCGCTGCCGATCTACGCCGCCGCGGTGGCGGCGCTGGTGGTGACGGTCGATCGGACCCTGCGGGCCGACGGAGTTGGGGCACGATGATCGCCGAGATCGCCGCATGCGTCCCGGCCTCCCTGGAGGCGTACCGGGGCGGCGTCGCCGTCGGGCCCGGCGGTCCCACGGCGCTTCCCGTCGCCGCGCTGCGCGAGCCGGCCGTGTTCGACGCGACGCTGGCAACCTTCGGAGCCGGATACGGGGCCGCCGACCGGCGCGTCCTGGTCTCGTACTGGAGCCAGTTCTACCTGGCAGCTCTCGCGACACCGGCCCTGACCGCCCTGATCCGCCTCGGGCGCCCGCTGCCGCTGGGCTTCGACACGACACGTCTCGAACTCGACGATGCCGGCCGGCCCGCCCGCCTCCTGGTCCCGGCGGAGACCCCGGATTGCCGGTCGTCGGATTGCGCGTCCGGCCTGGCGGGTCTGGTCGAGGGGCACCTGAGCCCGTTCGTCGAGATGTGCCACGCCCGATGCGGCATCGCCCCCCGGGTCCTGTGGGGGAACGCCGCGGTGATCCTCGACTACGTCGCCGGAGAACTCGGCGGCGCAGATGAACTGGCCTGCACGGCCGCCGCCACCGGGCGCGGATGGCGCGGTCCGCTCGCCTGCGGTAGGAACCCCCTCGCGCAGGCCCTGTGCGCGGATGCGTCGGGCTGCCGGCGCCGGCGAGTCTGCTGCCTGCGCCACCGCCTTCCGGGCGTCCCGTCCTGCGGGGCGCTCTGCCCCCTCGAACGCGCCACCAAGCGTTGACCCGTCCGCCATGCTGAAGGCCTTCCTCGCTTATTACAGGCCGCACCGGACGCTGTTCCTGACGGATTTCGGCTGCGCCGTGCTGTCCGGCCTGCTGGAACTCGGCTTTCCGATCGCCGTGAAGGTCTTCGTCGACCGGTTGCTGCCGCAGCAGGATTGGAGCCTGATCGTGCTGGCGGCCTGCGGCCTCGCTCTGGTCTACGTGGCCAATGCCGGCCTGATGGTGGTGGTGACCTACTGGGGCCACGTGCTCGGCATCAACATCGAGACCACGATGCGGGCTCGGGCTTTCGATCACCTGCAGAAGCTCTCCTTCCGGTTCTACGACGGGCAGAAGACGGGTCACCTCGTCGCCCGGGTGACGAAGGATCTGGAAGAGATCGGCGAGGTCGCCCATCACGGGCCCGAGGATCTGTTCATCGCCGTGATGACACTCATCGGGGCCTTCGCCCTCATGGTCTGGGTTCACCCGACCCTGGCGCTGATCACCGGTGCAATCCTGCCGGTCATCGCCTTCGTGAGCCTGCGCTACGGCGGCCGCATGACCCGGAACTGGCAGACGCAATACGGCCGGGTCGGCGCCTTCAATGCGCGCATCGAGGAGAATGTCGGCGGCATGCGGGTCGTGCAGGCGTTTGCCAACGAGCAGCACGAGCGCGCCCTGTTCGCCCGCGACAACGCCCGCTACCGGGACACCAAACTCGAAGCCTACCGGCTCATGGCGGCCAGCCTGTCGATCAACTATCTCGGCCTGCGCCTAGTCCAGATCGCAGTGCTGCTCGGCGGCGCGGCCTTCGTGGTCCGCGGCGACCTGACCGCCGGCGGCTTCGTCGGCTTCCTGCTGCTGGTCGGCGTCTTCTACCGCCCGCTGGAGAAGATCGGCGCGGTGATCGAGACCTATCCGAAGGGGGTGGCGGGCTTTCGCCGCTACCAGGACCTGCTGGCCACCGAACCCGATATCGTCGACCGGCCGGACGCCATCGATGCGGGGACCCTGCGCGGTGACATCCGCTTCGAGGGCGTGAGCTTCGGCTACGACGCGAGCCGCCCGATCTTCGCCGGGCTCGACATGGCCATCGCCGCGGGGGAGACAATCGCCTTCGTCGGCCCGTCGGGCGTCGGCAAGACGACGCTCTGCGCGTTGCTGCCGCGCTTCTACGAAGTCGCGGCGGGGCGGGTGACTTTGGACGGCATCGACGTGCGCGCCCTCACCCTCGCCTCCCTCCGGCGGCAGATCGGCATCGTTCAGCAGGACGTGTTCCTGTTCGCCGGCACGATCCGCGAGAACATCGCCTACGGACGCCTCGACGCCACCGAGGCCGAGATCGACCAGGCGGCCCGCCGCGCCCGGCTCGGCGCGCTGATCGACAGCCTGCCCACCGGGCTGGACACGGTGGTGGGCGAGCGCGGGGTGCGGCTGTCCGGGGGGCAGAAGCAGCGCATCGCCATCGCGCGGGTGTTCCTCAAGAATCCGCCCATCCTGATCCTCGACGAAGCGACCTCGACCCTCGACACGCAGACCGAGCGCGAGATCCAGCAGGCCCTGGCCGACCTCGCACAGGGCCGCACGACCCTGGTCATCGCCCATCGGCTGGCGACGATCCGCGACGCCGACCGCATCGTGGTCCTGGGTGAGGACGGCATCGTCGAGCAGGGGCGGCACGCGGCATTGCTCGATGCCGACGGCGTCTATCGCCGCCTGCACGCGGCACAGTTCGGTTCGTCTCCGGAAGGCGAATTTTCCGCGACTGCGGCGGAGTGAGGCGCAGCGTCGACGCCATCCTCTGCCGTTGCGAACGCTCCGGTCCGGTGCCGTCGGCAAACCGCTACGTCATGACCTCGGCTAGGATGCAAGGGATCTCCCCCGGGATCTCGCGAGCCATGAACCCGATGCCGCCGTAGCGGCGCGCGAGCCGGCGCCCGGCCTCGCCGTGGGCGTACACACTCCAAAGGGCGGCCGCCTCCGGCTCGGCACCGCGGGCCAGCAGGCCGACGACGAGGCCCGCGAGCGTGTCGCCGGAGCCCGACGTGGCTAACCCGACATGGCCGACTTCGTAGCACCAGGCGCGGCCATCCGGGGCGACCACATGGGTTCGGCCACCCTTCATGACCGTGACCGTGCCAAAGCGCTCGGTCGCGCGTCGGGCCGCTGCCAATGGATCCGCCTCGATCGCCGCACGATCCTCATCGAGGAGTTGCGCCATCTCGCCGGCATGCGGGGTGATGATTGCCGGCTTGGTCAGTCTCCGCGTCAGGTCGGGGACGGCACGCAACGCGGCAAGGGCGCTGGCATCGAGGACGAGCGCGGCCTCGGCGGCTCCGCGGACCAGAGCCTCGGTGACGCCCTCTGCGTGGGCATCCTCGGACATGCCGGGTCCGACCAAAACCGCATCGACGCGGGCCGCCCGCTTCGCGAGCGCCTCGGCGCAGGATCGGTCGATGCCACCGTCCTCGGTCTGCTTGAGCCCGACGACCAGCGCCTCCGGCACCGCGATCCCGATCGGGATCGCCAGGTCCTGGCAGACCGCAAGTTGCAGCTTTCCGGCGCCGACCCGGAGTGCCGCATGGGCCGCCAGCAGCACCGCGCCGGGCAGGCCCGTACATCCGGCCACAATGAGGACGCGGCCACGTCCGTCCTTGCTGTCGCCGTCCGGCTCGGGCGGGGCCATGCTGCGGAGGATGTGCTCGGTGACCGGCGTGACGGTGCTCATGGTTTCCCCCGGGCGCTCAGGCTGCCGCCGTGCACGAGTTACGTCGCAGTCGCGTCGGCACCGGGTTCGGAGGTAACGGGAGTGCCTTCCGCCTCAAGGGGTGCAACGAAGTTGTAGCGGATCTGCACAAGCCCGCCGCCGGGTGCCGCGGAGGCCGAGAATGCATACTCGGTCACGCCGCAATTCGGCACGTCCCCCCGGGCGTCGATCGCCAGGATCTCGGCCTCGGTCATCTCCTCCAACAGGTAGCGCAGACACAGCACAACCACTTGGTGGGCGACCAGGAGGATCCGGCGCCCATCATGGTGCAGGCCGACCGTGTCCAGGGCGCTGCGCAAGCGCAGGATCACGTTGCACCAGCTCTCGCCGCCCGGCGGGCGATGGTAGAACTTGCCGAGATCGCGGCGCAGTTCGGCCTGCTCGGGATGGTGTCTCTCGATCCCGATCCGCGTCAGCCGGTCGAGGATGCCGAACTCTTTCTCGCGCAGCCGCTCGTCCACGAGGAGCCGCGGCGTCGCCGATGCGACGCCGCCCGCCCTGCGGATCCCCTCGGCCGTCTCGACCGCGCGCCGGTACGGCGAGGCGAGGACGAGGTTCGGGCGCTCGTCGTCGGGGAGGCTGGCGAACCAGCGCCCCAGAGCCTCCGCCTGAGAATGGCCGAGCGCACTGAGCGGCACGTCCACGTCGCGCTCCGGAATGTCGATGCGCGCGGCGCCCGCAGCCTGGGCTGCGTCGCGGGCGACGTTCCCGGAGCTTTCGCCATGGCGCACGACCCACAACTTAAGCGGGTATCTCTGAGGCACGTGGATCTCCTGGAGCGAGGCCGGTTCGACAAGGCGGAACGTCGGGCCGACAGGCCCGTTCCGGCCCGCCGACGCCCCGCGCCGGTCAGCGCTCCTCCGTGAGAACCCGGTCCAGCAGATCGAGGAGGCCGCCAGCGAAGGCCCGCATGTTCGCGACCCGGTCCGCGCCGCCGGTCTCGATCGTGGACACCAGCGTGACCGGTCCGCTGACCGCCAGGCAGGTGTGCCCGGCCGCATCGCCGTAGCGGTTGCCGCTTGGGCCGGCGGCGCCGGTCTCGGCGATACCCCAGGTCGCGCCGTGCCGTTCCCGGACCGTTCGGGCCAGGAGTGCGGCATAGCCTTCGGAGGCCGAGCGCAGGCCGGCCATCGCAGCGGCGTCGATGCCGAGCAGGCAGGCGCGGGCCTCGGCCGTGTAGACGATGGCGCCACCGAGGAAATACGCGCTGGCGCCAGGCACCGACAGGAGCGCCGCCGCGACGAGCCCCCCGGAGGACGACTCGGCGACCGCCAGCGTCTGCTTGCGCGCGATGAGCAGAGCCCCAAGGCTCGAGGCCCTCGGCAACAAATCACGCATGGCCAATTCTCTCGATCACGCGCAGGCTTCAGGCCAGACCGCGATCGTCGCGCCGGCGGATTGCAGAGTGACGCGGTGGGAATGCGCGTCGTCCCGGGTCTTGCACAGGTCGATCGCCGACGCGAACCGGGTCCGCGCGGCGATTTCAGTCTCGACATCCTCGGAGATGACCTCATGGCCATCGCGAGACGTGATCACCCGGAAGGGCGGGTGCTGCTTCAGGTCACTGGCTTCCACGGATGTCGCCTCTCATCGGATCGTGTCGCGGTAAGCGCCCGGCGACCCGGATCGTTGCGCAGGCCCGTGCCGATCCGCCGGATCAGGGCACAGTTCGTTAAGCCTACGGTCGTAGCCAGGAGGCTCCTCAACACGCGTGGGTGATATGCCGAGACTGGGCCATAGGATCATCGACGGGCTGGCCCTCGTCCTGGTCGGCACCGGGCTAGCTGCCATCGTGGCGGGGTATCAGAGCAACTTGCCGGCGCCGCCCTTGCAGGTCGCCGAACTCGCATCGTCCTGGGCCGATCCACTGACGACCGGATCGATCACGCCGGCGACCAAGGCCGACGCTGCCCCGATTCGGCCGGCCCGGAAAAGCGAGGCCCCGGCCCATCCCGCGGTCCCGGGCCCGCGGGTGTGGATCGATCCGCCGAGCCGCTGACCACGCCGCTCCTTTGCTCCGCCTCAGGTGAAGTCACATCCCCAGCGAACAGACCGGGTCCGGCCGCGTTGTCTTAGGAGCCCGAAGACGGGCCGAACCGAGGAAACGCACATGCGCATCAAGACTTACGGCTTCGCGGCCGCGCTCGCCGTCGCCCTGACCGGTACCGCCTACGCCCAGCAGCCCGCCGGCGGCGGCAGTGCGACCGGCAACATGAACAATCCCGGTTCGGTCAAGAGCAACAGCCAGAAGATGAACGAGGGCGCACCTGCCGCGACCACCGGCACCACAACGGGCGCGGCGGGTGCGGCGACTGTGCCGGGCACCGGCACCGCGCGGCCGGGCGTCGGAGCTGGCACAGGCACCACGGCTCCGGCCCGATAGCCGCACCGCCGGAACCGAGGCCCCACACCTCGGTTTCCGGCCCATGTCACGCTTCCTGTTCCCGGTCGCCATCGCACTCATTCTCGCCAGCGTCGCCTTCGCCCACTGGGAGAGTTCAGGACCGGAACCTGGAGCGACGCCGGCCACGATACAAAGTCCGGCCGCGTCGGATCGGCTCAAGCTCGCGCGCTGAAGTCGACACGACTGAACATCGAAGCTTCGGCCAGTGTCGCCTTGTAGACATTGCGTTCGAAATTGTAGCCGCCTCGCATAGTCGTCCAAGTCGGCAAGAAAAAACCCGGCCGCGCATGGGCGCGACCGGGCCTCGTTTCGGTCTGGTTGGATCGATCAGGTCCAGTCGCTGTCGTCGCCACCGCCGAGATCGCCGCCGAAATCACCGGAGGGATCGCTGAAGCTGGCATCCTGGAAGTCGCTGCCGCCGCCGCCGTCGAGGGCCGAGCCGAGATCCTGGTTGCCGCCGTCGCCGTAGTAGTTGTTCACGACCGTCTCACCGCCACCGCCAAGGCCTGCTGCCGCGGCGCTGCCGAGGCTCGAATGCCCACCCGCGAAGGCGTTCGACAGCGCGCTGCCGAGCAGCATGCCGCCGGCCGCGCCGGCCGCCATCGGGAGCGCGGTAGCCATGAAGCCACCGCCCCGGGCCGGAGCTGCCTGAGGCTGCCCGCCCCACGGACCGCCCTGCTGCTGCGGCGGGTAGCCCGGCTGCTGCGGGTAACCCTGCTGGGGATAGCCCTGCTGGGGATTGCCCTGGGGCGCGCCGCCCCAGGGCTGGCCGCCAGGCCGCTGCTGCTGCCCGTAGCCGGGCTGCGGCTCCTGGCGCTGGTTGCCACCGCCACCGAAGATGCTCGACAGGAACCCGCCACCACCGGAGGACTGAGCCGGAGCGGCCTGGCTGCGCGCCTGCTCGAGCTGCTGGTTCAGGCTCTTGATCGCCTCTTCCTGCACATAGATCAGCTGAGCCATTGCGTAGGGAGCATAGGGCTGGGTGCGGAGCTTGTCGGCGATGAAGCGCTCGGCCTCCGCGTCGCGGGGCTGGGTCTGGGCCTGCTCCAGACGCTGGAAGATACCGGAGATGACGTCGCGTTCTTCGCTATTCATGGAGTCGTCCTCCTCGAGTCGTACCCGCGGGCTCGAACGCGCCGCACGGCCGCAGAGGACATGGGTGTGCGGTGACGCTTTGTCATGGGCGGTTGCGAAAACTTCATCTCAGCGCGTGCAGGCCCCCGACGCAAGAAAGCCCGACCTTTCGGCCGGGCTTTCTCACCTGTTCCCACGAGGCCGGCGCGGGGAGCGCGCCGAACTCAGATCTTAGTACGAGCCGAACTTGTAGTTCAGGCCGGCGCGGACGACGGCGAACTCGTCGTCGCGACGACCGATGGCGCTGTAGGCCACCGGGACGAGGTTGGCGGCGTTGACGACCAGGGCACCCTGGTTGCGGTTGCCGCGATCCAGGTTGACGTACAGGCCTTCGACCTTGAGCGTCACGGCGCTCGAACGGAAGAAGTTCAGGAACGAGTCGGTGGGGAGCGCGTACTCGATGCCGCCGCCGACGGCGTAGCCGGTGCGGAAGCTGTCGTTGCCGGCGTAGCCGCCGAACGAGCGGTCGGCGCTGCCCGAGCCGTAGGCGAAGCCGCCTGTGCCGTACACGAGGGTGCGGTCGAAGGCGTAGCCGAGGCGGCCGCGCACGGTGCCGAAATAGTCGAGGCTCGACAGGCCGCGCGGGTCGGTGACGTAGTAGCCCGGGGCGACGGCGCCGCTGATGAAGGCGTTGTTCCGGTTGCGGCCGAAGTCGAGGTACTGGGCGTCGGCCTCGATGCCGACGACCACGCCCGAGCCCGGGGTGAACTGATAGTTGTAGCCGACCTGGGCGCCGCCCGAGAAGCCGTCCTGGCTGCGGTCGCGGAAGGTGGCGGTGGTGCCGACGGCGGCGTAGGGGGCCGGGATGCCGAAGACCGAATTGTTGGAGCGGCTGCTGGCGTCGAAGGCGTAGCCGGCATTGATACCGAAGTAGGCGCCGGTCCAGGTGAACACGGGCACCGGGGTGAAGATCGGCGGCGGGGCGGCGCGGCGCGGCAGGTCGGCGGCGAAGGCCGAGCCAGCGAGAGCGACGCCCGCGAGGGCGGTGGTGGCGCGAAGCAGGGATTTCATCTTCTGGTCCTCACGGGTTGCTCCGCTTCGGCCTCTCGGGACCGATACGGAACGCGGATCTGACAATCGTCCAGCGGTTCCAGGGCTGCTTTACGCGGGCGGTATCGCCGACCGCTCATCGCGGCCCCTCTGGCAATCCGCCGTTTTTCCCCGGCACCTCGTGGGTCAAAACGCGCTCGAATGGTCAAGGTTCGCTTATGGCCACGCTTTTTCGCGCGATTTTCGTTTGACAAAGTGTCGCACCCCCCTGGACGCAATGGCCACGCTGGCGTTGGGCGTCGTCCGATACCATCATGGGGTCAGTGCGATAGCGGAGATCAGCCGCCCGTAATCCGCCTCTCCGCGATGCGTGGTCCGGCGATAGCTGTAGAAGCGCTCCGGGTCCGCGTAGGTGCACAGGCCGAGCATCGCGGCCTCGCCGATTTCCGCCTCGCCGAGTCTTGCCAGGATGAAGCCCGGAAGATCGAACTGCGCATGCCCATCGCGATTCGCCGCCCCCAGGAAGCGCTCCTGGCCGGGAGCCTCGGCGCGGAAGCGCGCGATGAAGTCCGGGCCGACTTCATAGGAGGCTTGCCCGATCGTCGGCCCAAGCACCGCTACGATCTGCTGCCGACGCGCACCGAGGGCTTCCATGGCCTGCACCGTCGTGGCGATCACCCCTGTCAACGCACCCTTCCAGCCGGCGTGGGCGGCGCCCACCACCCCGTTCTCGGGATCGGCGAACAGGATCGGGCCGCAATCGGCCGTGGCAATGCCCAGGGCGAGGCCCGGGACCCGCGTCACCATGGCGTCGGCTTTTGGGCGGTCCGCAGCCGGGAACGGGGCCTCCACGGTGACGACCACGGCAGAATGGACCTGGTAGAGGCTCACGAGGCGGTCCGACGCCAGGCCCAACTGGGCGCACATCCGGGTCCGGTTCTCGGCCACATGCTCCGGTGCGTCGTGCGAGCCGAGGCCGCCGTTGAGCGACGCGTAGACGCCCTCCGAGACGCCGCCGGCCCGCGTGAAGAAGGCATGGCGCAGACCGGCATGCGACGAAAGTTCCGGCGCCTCGATGGACATGCCTGCGGTCACGGTCGGCTCCCTAGCGGTTGTGCTGCCGCGCTCGATAGCGGAACGGCCGGCCCTTGACGATGTCGTGGAACCGTCAGATTCTTGCTGCATTGCAGCATGAGTCCGGGTTCCGGATTCTTCCGAGAAGGATCGCAATGTCACGACGGACCGAGAACGACTCCCCGATCGAGACCAGGGCGCCCGAGGTTCCGGAACACCGGAGCCCCAGCACCGCCGAGCATCCCGTCGTGCGCGAGCGCGGCGACATCGACCCGTCTGACCTGAACCCGCCGGCACCGCCAACCCCGCGGGCCGCGAGTGGATCCGACGCAGGTTTCGGCTCGTTCGGCTGACCACATCCTCAGCCGCCGTCCGGACGCGAAGCCTCAGGCTTCGGGAAATCCGGGCAGCGGCCCGAGATCCTGGCCGGTTACCGCCAGGACCTTGAACAGGCTGCCCATGCCGGTCAGGCTAGCATCCGTCAGCCGTTCCACGGCCGAATCGATCGTAAGCACTTGATCTGCCGTAGCGCGCGCCTTTAACCGCTCGGCGCGCTCCAGCAGACCGAGGGCAAGAAGGAATTCCCGCTGCTCCACCGGACCGAGGATCGTTGCCGCCTCGGCACGGGCGGCCCGGGCCAGGGCCGCGAAATCAACGTGATGCGTGAGATCCGCCTCGCCCGGTGCCGCGAGCGGGTCGGCGAAGCGGTGCCCCGCGAGAGCCTGGAGGGTATCACCAAAGCCCGGCCGAACATGGCCGTAATCGATCGCCAGCAGCGTGCCGCCGGTCGCGCGCAGCCGGCGGGCCAGCGTCCGCATCAGCGCGAGCCCGGCACCGGGGACGCTCAGCAGAGCGCCTTCCGTGCCCGGGGCCTCGATCTCCACCGCGGGCTCGGGGGCTAGCCCGAAGACGAGCCCGCCTTCCGGCCCAAGGCCGACCTGCCGCTCGTGCCAACCGCTCGGCCGGCGCTCGAACTGGCAGACCGGCAGGCAGTCGAAGAACTCGTTGGCGATGAAAATCGCCGGACCCTCGGGCAGAGTCTCCAGGCCTGCGTGCCAAGTGGGATCCGTTCCGGCCAGGGCGCGCGCCTGCACGTCCCGCAGGACCGGACTGGTCTCGACCAGGTGAAGCGACACCCGCACGCCCGGGGCCGCCACCCTCAGGGCTCGCAGGGCGTCGGCCATCAGCGTGCCGCGACCGGGGCCGAGTTCCACCAGAATGAGCGGGTCCGGCCGCCCCATTCGCCCGTGAACGTAGGCCACCCAGGCGCCGACCAGCTCGCCGAACATCTGGCTGATCTCGGGCGCCGTGGTGAAGTTACCCTGCACCCCAAGCGGATCGCGGGTGCGGTAATAGCCGTGGACCGGGTGTCCCAGGCACAGGGCCATGTAGCGGTCGACGCCGATCGGGCCGCCGTGCCGGATCAGCGCCGCGATCTCGGCTCCGAGCGGCGTCACGCCTTCGCGGGCGCCTCGCGCGCCGCCTCCCGTGGGTCGGACGCCGCCACCGCGTTGCGCGGACGGGTCCGCCCTGTCGCCGCCAGAACGATGTAGGTGAGGCCGACGATCATCATCGGCACGCAGAGCAGCATGCCCATGGTCACGCCGCCGCCCATCGGCCCGAGATGGTCGCCGAACAGGAAGCCGAGCTGCCGGTCCGGCTCGCGGAAGAACTCGCAGATCGTCCGGGCCAGGGCGTAGCCGAACACGAATATCCCGCCGAGCAGACCGGGCTTGCGGAAGCCGAACCGGCGGACGCTCAACGCCATGACAATGAACAGCAGCAGCCCTTCGGTTGCCGCCTCGTAGAGCTGGCTCGGATGGCGCGGAAGCGGCCCGCCGGTGGGGAACACGATCGCGTAAGCGAAGTCGGGCGCGACGCGGCCCCACAGCTCGCCGTTCACGAAGTTCGCGATCCGCCCGAAGAACAGGCCGATCGGCACGACCACGGCGCCGATGTCGAGAAGGGTGTAGCCGTTGAGCTTCTTGGCTCGAGCGAACAGCAGGAAGGCCAGGATCGCGCCCAGGAAGCCACCGTGGAACGACATGCCGCCGTTGCGGATCGCCAGGATCTCCATCGGGTCGGCGAGGTACATCGGCAGATTGTAGAACAGCACGTAGCCGATCCGCCCCCCCAGCACGACGCCGAGCGCGACCCAGACGACCAAGTCGTCGATGTCGACCACCTGCGGGCGTTTGACCACACCCCACAGGCTGTCGGCCATCACGAGGCGGCGCGCGTAGTACCACCCGCCGATCAGGCCGGCGATGTAGGCAAGCGCGTACCATTTGATCGTGATCGGCCCGATCGCGAGCGCCACCGGATCGATGGCCGGAAAGGGCAGTGCGAGGAACGGCATCGGTCTGACCTCCGGGGCGGCCGGATTGGACGCCGGAGGGGCGACGCGTCAAGTGCGCAACACGCAGCGTCCGTCCGCGGGCTCAAGCCTTCACGAACAGGAACCCATGGCCATTCGGTCCCACACAATAGGCAGCCTCGCCATCCACGGACGAACGACGTGCAAACCCTGCGACACGGAGTACCTCGAGCAGCCCGTCCATATCGGCCACGGAAAAGACGAATCGCGTAGAGGCACGGTCGGCCGCGCCGAACACCGTGTTTGACCGCTTCGAGCCGGCCGGCTGACGGTAGTGCAGCAGTTCCATGTGCGGCGCGGGTGCGGGCGGCGTGAGCGCCATCACGTCGACCACGGGATCATCGAGGCCGTCGAGCCGCGCCTGCTCGGGCCCCCGGTTCAGGCCGGTTTGCGCGACGTGCAGGTTCAGGGCGCCGGTGAGGAACGACAGCGTCCGATTGAGATCGGCGACGGTAATCGCCGAATGGTCGATCCCGAGGAACAGGCCCGGCGCGGCGCGCCAGCGCGCGGCTGGCTCCCCATCAGGGAAGAAGATCAGTTCCAGAGGATGCCCGTCCGGATCGCGAAACTTGTACGCGGTGACGCCACCCGAGGACGCGGGGAGGACCTGCGCGCGGCCCTGGCTGATCGGCGTCGTCTCGACCCGGCCGAGCTGCGCCATCGCAGCATCGATGTCGCGCACCGGGATCGCGAGGTGCTGAAAGAACGGATCGGTCGCCGCAGGATCGACCGGGTAAGCCGCGCCGGGGGGCTCGACCGTGAGGAACGTCACCATCTGGCCGCCGAGACGCAGGCGCAGCTGCCGGGCCTGCAGCCCCGTCAGACCCATCGCCTCGGCCTGGGCGGTCGGCACCGGTTCCGGCGGAGCGATCCGCTCGAAGCCGAGACCGTCGCGATAAAAGGCCTCCGTGACGGCGAGGTCCGCCACGGTGCGGCCGAAGCCGACGATGGCCCGGACGCCGCTCATAGCAGCCGCGCCCCGCGCACGTTGGTGTAGATCGCGTACAGCGTATGCGAGGCGCATAGGAACAGGCGGCTGTCGTTGCGGCCACCGAAGGTGAGGTTCGCGACCGTCGTCGGCACCAGGATCTTGCCGATCAATTCGCCGCCGGGGTCGATGCAGTGTACGCCATCGCCGGCACTGGACCACACATTGCCATGCTCGTCGCAGCGGATCCCGTCGGCATTGCCGGGCGCGATCTTGCAGAACATCGCCCCACCGGACAGGCCGCCATCTTCGGCGACGTCGAACACGCGCACGTGCTGGATCGGGTCCGTTGCGAATTGCAGCCCGGTCTCGACAACGTACAGCTTACGCTCGTCGGGGGAGAAACACAGGCCGTTCGGACCCTGGAAGTCGTCTGCGACCACGCGCAGCGACCCGTCGCGGGGGTCGAACCGGTAGAGGCAAGCAGGAAGCTCGGCTTCCTGCTTGCCGCCTTCGTAATCGGTCTGGATGCCGTAGGGCGGATCCGAGAACCAGATCGTGCCGTCGGACTTGCAGACGATGTCGTTGGGCGAGTTGAGCCGCCGCCCCTGATAATGCTCGACCAGGCTGGTGATGCGGCCGTCGAGTTCGGTCCGGTGGATCCGCCGGCCGCGATGCGAGCAGGACAGAAGCCGCCCCTGGCGATCCCGGGTGTGGCCGTTCTCGAAGTCGCTTCCCTCGCGATAGACGCTCAGCCCGGCCTGATCCGTCCAGCGCATCACCCGGTTGTTGGGAAGATCCGAGAACAGCAACTCGTTGCGGTCGCCGAAATAGACAGGGCCTTCGGTCCAGCGAAAGCCGTCGGCGAGCTTTTCCAGTGGCGCGTTCGGCAGCACATACGCCTTGAAGCGCGGCTGCGTCAGCTCGAAGCCGTCCATGCCGCGGGCCCTACTTGAAGCGGCCGGGCTGGTTGACGGTCGGCTCAACCTGGAGCCCCGTCACGATCATGGTACAGGGCTCGTCGCCGACGGTGCCCGAGAGGTGGCCCTTCTTACCATCGCGGACCCTGGTGTTCTGGTCCTCGCCCATCATCAGCTCGCCCGGGCCCATCTCGACCCGGTGGCCGTCCATGGTCTCCACGAACCAGCGGCCAGACAGGATCGCGATCCATTGCGGTCGGGGGTTCTCATGCCACTCGCCGACCCAACCCACCGGCAGCACCGTGAAGGTCACCACCGACGGCGCCGGGTCCATCTTGTCGTTCCATTGCGGCGCGGTCTCGGGGTTGATCCCTTCGAACGTGAAGCGCTCGATGGAAAAGAGCTCCTGGCGGCTCACCCCCTCCCCGTCGGTATAGACGTGCCAATACGGCATCTTGGGAGGGGTCGGCTCGGTCATCGTCGATCCTGCGGCGGCGGGACATTCGTCTTCCGCTCAACGGCCGGATCCGGCGATGGTTCGCAGCGACCGCAGACCGCCGGGGGCGACCCTACCTGCGCGTCGATCGGGGCTCGCCGTCGTCCGGCAGCCAGGGAATCGGCCGGGTCATGATCGCGGTAAAGTCGTAGGGGCAGAACGGCGGGGAGGCGCCCTCATCAAGCCCAGTCTCCCCTGCCACCTCGATCCGCGCGCGATGATAGGCCCGATTCATGAACGCCTGGATCTGCGACTTGAGGCTTCGGCTGTCCTCAAGACGCTCCGCCACTAAGCTGCGCTGCGTCGGTATCGACGTCATCCAGCTGCGGCTCCGCCGCGTGGGCTGATGATCCCACGTCGGTAGGTGAAGCAGGATCACGCAGACGGCGCTCGTCAGCACGTGGCGTTCGCTGCGGCCCACTTCGGCAATCTCGTCCCCAAGATGTTCGATGGCGAGACGCGCCCAAGCACCCGCCTGAAGGAGATGCACCTGCTCCTGCGTCCAGGCATAGACATCGTCCTCGTACCGCGCCGGCTACAGCTTCTGCGGCGCCCGGTTCGGATCTGTCACGACCACATCCTCGCAGCCGCCCGTTCACACGGTCATCGCCACACGACCGCATCATGCCGGGTATCAGAACCCACAAGATGCGGTAGCCTTTTGATCCGTGTGACCTTTTCCCGAAATTCGGCTGCCGCCTTTCGGGACGAGTCTCTATCACATCTGCTCGGGCAGCCGCTCGCTCTGGGCGAGGTTCGAGAACCGGGTGATGTTCGCGTCGAACTGCAGCTCCACCGTCCCGGTCGGACCGTGGCGCTGCTTGCCCAGGATCACCTCGGCCTTGCCGTGGACGCGGTTCATCTCTGCCTCCCAGGCGAAGAACTCCTCCGTGCCCTCCCGCGGCTTCTTGTTGTTGACGTAGTATTCCTCGCGGAACACGAACATCACCACGTCGGCGTCCTGCTCGATCGAGCCCGATTCACGCAGATCCGAGAGCTGCGGGCGCTTGTCGTCGCGGTTCTCGACCTGACGCGAGAGCTGCGACAGCCCGATGATCGGCACAGCCAGCTCCTTCGCCAGCGCCTTCATGCCGGTGGTGATCTCGGTCATCTCCTGCACGCGGTTGTCGCTGCGCTTGCCGGAGCCGGAGAGCAGCTGCAGGTAGTCGACGATCAGCAAGTCCAGCCCCTTCTGGCGCTTGAGGCGCCGGGCGCGGGCAGCGAGCTGGGCGATCGAGATGCCGCCGGTCTGATCGATGTAGAACGGGATCGTCTGCATATCCCGCGCGGCGTCGGTGATCTTGTAGAAATCCTCCGGCCGGATGTCGCCGCGGCGGATCTTGTAGGACGGCACGCCCGATTGCTCGGCGATGATGCGGGTGGCGAGCTGCTCGGCTGACATTTCAAGGGAGAAGAACCCCACGATCCCGCCGTTGACGGTCTGCATCGTGCCGTCCGCCTGCTTCTCGCCGCGATACGCCTTGGCGATATTGAAGGCGATGTTGGTCACCAGCGAGGTCTTGCCCATGGCCGGGCGGCCCGCGAGGATGATCAAGTCGGAGGATTGCAGGCCGCCCATCTTGGCGTCGAGGTCGGACAGGCCGGTGGCGATGCCCGAGAGCTTGCCGTCCCGCTGGTAGGCCTTCGCGGCCATGTCGACCGCGGCGGTGAGCGCGTCGGAGAACTTCTGGAAGCCGCCATCGTACTTGCCGGCCTCGGCGAGCTCGTAGAGGCGCCGCTCGGTCTCCTCGATCTGGTCGCGGGGCGCCTGCTCGACCGGAGCTTCGTAGGCCCCGTTCACCAGATCCTCGCCGATGGTGATCAGGCGACGGCGGATGGCGAGGTCGTAGATCGTGCGGCCGTAGGCGCCGGCGTTGATCACCGTAGTCGCGTCGGCGGCAAGCCGAGCGAGGTACTGCATCACCGTCTGGCCGCCGAAATCGGCGTCGCCCAGATAGGTCTTCATAGTGATGGGCGTGGCGAGCTTGCCGGCCCGGATCAGGGACGCCGCCACGGAAAAAATCTGCTGGTGGGCATCCTCCATGAAGTGCTCGGCCAGCAGGAAGTCCGACACCCGGTAATAGGCGTCGTTGTTCACCAGAATGGCGCCGAGCAGCGCCTGCTCCGCATCGATGTTGTGCGGGGCGACGCGGTACTCGGCCTGGACCGCTTCCAGCTTGGCCGTGAGCGCATTGGGCAGGGCCATCGGCGGACGACTCCGAATTCAGGCGCCGCGGCGGGCGCACCAGGATCACACCGCGCGACCTTGGCCTCAGTATGGTTACTGAAGCCTAGCCGACGGCCGGTTCGTCCGGCCCCGGCCCGGACGAACGGACGCCCGCCGACTCTCGCGAGGGGCGGGCGTCCATGCTGGAACAAAACTGGAACGTGTCAAGTCTCGGAGGGACCGATCCCCAGTCTTCACCGGTATACAGGGCTCCGGCCTGCGCCGCCCCGCGCGACCCGGAGGGCCCTTGCGGAGCGGCGAAAACCGGTCGTCCCGAGAGAATCAGCCGCGGTCGTCGGCACCTTCGCCGGCATCGGCCAACGCCATGCCGACCTCTAGGCCGAGGTCGTCGAGGTTGAACGCCTCGCGCTCGGTGACCGACTCGCCGCGGGCCTGACGCTCGGCCTCCTCGGGGCTGCGGGCGACGTTGACCGTGACCTGGACATCGACCTCGGGGTGCAGGACCACCGGGACGTTATGCAGGCCGAGGGTCTTGATCGGCTGGTTCAGGATGAACTGGCCGCGATCGACCGTGAAGCCGTCCTTGGCCACCACCTCGGCGAGATCGCGGGTGGAGACGGAGCCGTAGAGCACGCCGGTCTCGCCCGACTGGCGGATCAGGATGAAGCTCTGGCCGTTCAGCTTCTCGGCGACGGCCTCGGCGTCCTTCTTGCGGTCGAGGTTGCGGGCCTCGAGCTGGGCGCGCTGCGACTCGAAGTGCTTCTTGTTGGATTCCGTCGCGCGCAGGGCCTTGCCGCGGGCGAGCAGGAAGTTGCGGGCGAAGCCCGGGCGGACGTTCACGGTCTCGCCCATCTGGCCAAGCTTGGCCACGCGCTCGAGCAGGATCACTTCCATCGTTTTTCTCCTTCAGTTGGTCGGCCTCGCGGGCCGGGGACTCACGGCGCCGGGTTGTCCTTGGGACGTCGGCGATCGAGGGCGGTGTCGGCCAAGCCGAACAGGGTGAGTGCCACCAGGGCCACACCCTGGGTCACGAACAGGATGAGGTACATGCCGAACAGCATCAGCCCGCGACCGGGCCGGCCGCGCGAGCGGTCGTGGAACGCCGCGAGACCCTGGAGCGCGAAAGCCGCGCTGAACGCCCCCACGAGCGCCACGCCGAACACGCCGACGTAGCCGGGGGCGAAGCACATCAGCACGGCCGCGGCCAGGGTCACCAGGGTGGTGCGCGGCATTGCGGTCGCCGGCAGGTCCGGCCAGGGCCGCGGCAGCCGGCCGGAGATCTTCACGATCCTGGCCGAGGCCCAGAGATAGAAGGTGAGGAGCAAAGCCAGACCGTTGGCCGCGAAGGCCGGGACGACGCGCGCGAGCGCGTCCGCGACCTCGGTCCGGGTCACCTCGGCCTCGTCGGCGCCGGCCTTGGGTGCTTGCTCCGTGTCCGACGCGGGGTCCGAACCGGACTCGGTCACCTCCGGCTGGGGCACCTCGGCACGACGGTCCGGCGTCGGACGGGCAGCGGGATCGCGGACCTGGACCAGCGTACGGGCGAGCCCGCGCAGTTGCGCGTCGAAGGCCGCGTGGTTCGGCGAGGACAGAACCGCAATGGCGATGAACGCCAGCGCCGCGGTGGCGGCGGTCCAGCCGAGCAGGCGGCCGGTGGGGTACCATTCGAGGCCGGAAGACGTCTCGCGGCCGAGCAGGGTCAGATAAGCGAGCCACCAGGCCGGAAGGGCGATGTAGGCGGCGTAGGCGAGGCCCATGAAGGGCGCGATCACCAGGGCCAGCGCCAGGCTGCCGGCCGCTGCGGCGGCCAACGCCGCCTTGTGGCTCCAGCCCAGGCCGACGATCAGGATCGGCAGCGGCGCCACGAGGTAGAGCACGATCGCCAGCGGGGTCGCCTTCAACAACACTCCGAACAGGAGTGCGGAGACGAGGCCCGCGCCGATACCGATGCCGATATGTTGTGCCATGGATTCCGCTGTCCCGCTGCCATCAAGGCAGGGTTAGAGGCGACACTGCGCCCCAACGATCGAGCGATGCCAGATCGCTCTGTGAGGACCGGCCCGGGTCTAGCCCGGGCCGGACGGTCGAATCAGCCTACTTGATCACGTAGGGCAGCAGGCCGAGGAAGCGGGCGCGCTTGATCGCCTGGGCGAGCTCGCGCTGCTTCTTGGCCGACACCGCAGTGATGCGCGACGGCACGATCTTGCCGCGCTCCGACACGTAGCGGGACAGCAGCTTGACGTCCTTGTAGTCGATCTTCGGCGCGTTCGCGCCGGAGAACGGACAGGTCTTGCGACGACGGAAGAAGGGACGGCGTCCGCCGCCAGCACCCGCACCAGCACCAAATGCCATGGCTTAGGCCTCCCCGCCAAACGTACGCTCGGGACGATCGCCACCGCGATCGCCACGGTCCGGACGGTCGCCGCCGCCGAAGCCGCCGCCGCCACCACCGCCGAAGCCGTCATCGTCACGACGCCGGCCGCGCTCGCGATCCTTGCGGTCGTCGCGGTCGCGCTTCTGCATCATCGCGGACGGCTCGGGATCGAGATCCTCGACCCGGACGGTCATGAAGCGCAGCACGTCCTCGGAGATCTGCATCTGGCGCTCCATCTCGGCGATGGCAGCCGGCGGGGCGTCGATGTTGAGGAGCGCGAAATGCGCCTTGCGGTTCTTCTTGATGCGGTAGGCCAGGGACTTCACGCCCCACATCTCGATCTTCTCGAGGCGGCCGCCGTTCTGCTCGATCACACCCTTGTAGGTGTCGATCATCGTCTCGACCTGCTGGGACGTCACGTCCTGCCGGGCCAAGAGCACGTGCTCGTAGAGAGGCATATTCGGGCCTTTCAGTGTCAAAAGGAGCCCGGCCGCCCGAAGGCAGCTGGTTCGGGCCGGTTCATTTCGCGAGACGCTCGGCGCCAAGCCCTTCGAGCCGATTTTCAGGCCCGAGCGGTTGATCGAAGGCGGAGACACCGGACGACGGGTCGTTCAAGACCCTATGCCGCGAGCGGCACCGTCCGTTCAGCCCCCGGCCGGAGCGAACGCGAGGGGCGGCGCATACTGGTTTTTTCCCGCACTGGCAAGGGCGGCAGGTCCGGACGCGTCCGCTCTGCCAACGTACCAGTCCGTCTTGCCGATGGGGCGCGCCGCCAGCATATCGGCGGTTCGAGGGCGCCTGCCGGAGCAGGCCGGCCCCGGGACCGATGAGCCCATGACGTCCGAGAACACGCCCTTCGAGAAGCAGCGCCTCGGCGTCAACATCGACCACGTCGCCACCGTGCGCAATGCACGCGGCGAGCAGTATCCCGATCCCGTTCGCGCGGCCCTCCTGGCGGTCGAGGCCGGAGCGGACGGGATCACCGCGCATCTGCGCGAGGACCGCCGCCACATCCGGGACGCCGACATCGCCGCGCTGAAGCGCGACCTCACGGTGCCGCTGAACTTCGAGATGGCCGCGACCGACGAGATGGTGGCGACCGCCCTGGCGACCCGGCCCCACGCCGCCTGCCTGGTGCCGGAGAAACGTGCGGAGCGCACCACCGAGGGCGGCCTCGACATCGTCGGCGGCCGCCCTCATCTCGCCCCCCGCATCCGGGCCCTCGCCGAGGCCGGCATCCGGGTGTCGCTGTTCGTCGAGCCCGAACCGGCGATCATGGAGGCGGCCGCCGCGCTCGGCGCTCCGGTCGTCGAGCTGCACACCGGCAGCTACTGCGAGGCCGCCGTGGCGGGGGACGACGGGCGCATCGCCCACGAGCTGGCCCGGATCACGCGGGCCGCCCAGCACGGCGCCGGCCTCGGCCTTGAGATCCATGCCGGCCACGGGCTCACGGTCGACAGCGTCGGCCCGGTGGCGGCGCTGCCGCAGATCCGGGAGCTGAATATCGGCCATGCGCTGATCGCCGACGCGATCTTCGTAGGGCTCGCCCAGGCTGTCCGGAACATGCGGGCCGCGATGGATCGTGGCCGGCGCGCATGATCATCGGCATCGGCTCGGATCTCTGCGACATCGACCGGATCGCCCGGACGCTGGAGCGGCACGGCGATCGCTTCACACACCGGGTGTTCACGGACGGGGAGCGGGCGCGCTGCGATCGCCGCGCCGCGCGGGCGCCCGGCTATGCCAGGCGATTCGCCGCCAAGGAGGCGTGTGCCAAGGCCCTGGGGACGGGCCTTAGCGCCGGCGTGTTCTGGCGCGACATGGAGGTGGTGAACCTGCCCTCCGGCCAGCCGACCCTGCGGCTCTCCGGTGGCGCCGCCGCACGCCTCTCCGAACTGCTGCCCGTGGGGCATGAGGGCCGCCTGCACGTCAGCCTGACGGACGACCCGCCGATGGCTCAAGCCTTCGTGATCATTGAGGCGCTGCCGACTACGTCATCCGGTTAAGATCCGGGATGGCGGATTACCCCGCACCCCTCGCGCGTTGCGGGGGGCTCGCGCTTGGTCTAGACCGCCGCACGCAGCGGACACGATTGCGGCGCATTCCTCGGGACAACCGCTGATCCGCCGCGAGCGGCGGGGCCGTGCCCTGCTGGCGGCGGGCGTATGATGCGGGATTGCGGAAGCAGGCTTTCCGGGACCATCGTACGATAACGGAAGAGCCGGGGCGTGCTCCGGCGACGGAATCTGAGTCTGAAGATGGAACGCGCACGCGTGGATCACGACGGCAAGCCGCTGACGAAACCGGTCGAGACCGGCACCTGGGCCAGCATCCGCGAGACGCTGAAGGTCGGCGTCCAGGCGCTGCTGATCGCCCTCGTGGTGCGCACGCTGCTGTTCCAGCCGTTCAACATCCCGTCGGGCTCGCTGGTGCCGACGCTGCTGATCGGCGATTACTTGTTCGTATCCAAGTACTCCTACGGGTACTCGAAGTACTCGCTTCCGCTGTCGGAATACATTCCGATTCAGGCGGATGGGCGCGTCTGGGCGGCCGAGCCGAAGCGCGGCGACATCGCGGTGTTCAAGCTGCCCAAGGACAATGCAACCGATTACATCAAGCGCGTGATCGGGCTGCCGGGCGACAAGATCCAGATGATCGACGGCGTGCTCAACATCAACGGCAAGGCGGTCAAGCGCGAGCGGATCGCGGATTACGAGACGACCGATCCCTACGGCCAGGCGACCAAGGTGCCCCAATACCTCGAGACGCTGCCGAACGGCGTCGTCCACCGGGTGATCGAGCGGGACGGCGACAACGGGTTCTGGGACAAGACCGAACTCTACACCGTGCCGAGCGGTCATTTCTTCATGATGGGCGACAACCGGGACAATTCCACCGATTCGCGGGATCTCGCCAGCGTCGGCTACGTGCCCTTCGCCAACCTGGTCGGGCGCGCCGAGATGATCTTCTTCTCGATCGACGAGGGCACCCCGGCCTGGCAGCTCTGGAACTGGCCGGCCCACGTGCGCTGGTCGCGCCTGTTCTCGACCATCCATTGAACGGCCCGGACTTGGACGAGGCTGGACAGGCCCGACCGTCTTCCCGGGCGCGGCGTTCCCACAAGCCCAGGCCGCCGCTCGGCGTCCTGGAGGAGCGGATCGGCCACACCTTCGCCGATCAGAACCTGCTGACCCGGGCCCTGACCCATACCAGCAAGGCCATCGGACGCGGCGGCAGCTACCAGCGCCTGGAATTCCTCGGCGACCGCGTGCTCGGGCTGGCGGTGGCGGACCGGCTCTATGCCGCCTTTCCGGACGCCGACGAGGGTGACCTGTCGCGTCGCCTGGCCGGCCTCGTGCGCCGGGAGACCTGCGCGGCGGTGGCGGCCTCCTGGGAGGTCGGGCCGCACCTGATCCTCGGCCAGGGCGAGGTGATGGGCGGCGGTCGCCGCAACCAGACGATCCTGGCCGACGTGTGCGAGGCGATCCTCGGGGCGGTCTACCTCGATGCCGGCTTCGACGCGGCGCGCCTGATCGTCGAGGCGCATTTCCACCCGACCGAGCCCCTGTCGGCCCATCGCGGCCGCGACGCGAAATCCGCCTTGCAGGAATGGGCAATGGGCCGGAGCCTGCCGATCCCCATTTACGCGGTGGTCGAGCGCACCGGCCCGGATCATGCGCCCCGGTTCCGCATTGCCGTACAGGTCGAGGGGCTCGAGCCGGGACACGGCGAGGGCACCTCGAAGCGTGTCGCCGAGCAGGAGGCCGCCCGCGCGCTGATGGAGCGCGAGGGTATCGGTACCGTCCCCGAGGCGGGACCGACGGAGACAGCATGACCGATCACGATCACAACGACGCACAGGATGACGGCCCGGCCGAGGGCTCGGCACCGAAGGCCCCCTCGGCGCTCCCGGGCACGCCCGCCGATGCCCGGGCGGGCTTCGTCGCGCTCATCGGCGTGCCGAATGCCGGCAAGTCGACGCTCCTCAACAACCTGGTCGGCACGAAGGTCTCGATCGTCTCACGCAAGGTGCAGACGACCCGGGCGCTGGTGCGCGGCATCTTGATCGAGGGATCAGCCCAGGTCATCCTGGTCGACACCCCCGGCATCTTCGCGCCGAAGCGTCGGCTCGACAGGGCGATGGTGCATTCGGCCTGGAGCGGCGCCGCCGACGCGGATGCGGTGTGCCTGCTGGTCGACGCCCGCAAGGGCCTGGACGACGAGGTCGAGGCGATCCTGAGCCGACTGGGCGGGGTGAAGCGCGAGAAGATGCTGATCCTCAACAAGATCGACCTGATCCCGCGCGAGCGGCTGCTCGATCTCGCCGCCAAGCTCAATGCGGCCTCTCCCTTTGCCGAGACCTTCATGATCTCAGCGCTCAAGGGCGATGGCGTCGGCGATCTCCGTCGGGCGCTCGCCGCCCGGATGCCACCGGGCCCGTGGCTCTATCCGGAGGATCAGGTCTCGGACGCGCCGCTGCGCATGCTCGCCGCCGAGATCACCCGGGAGAAGATCTACGACCGGCTGCACGAGGAATTGCCATACCGGTCCACGGTCGAGACCGACCAGTGGCAGATCCGGCCGGATGGGTCGGTGCGGATCGAGCAGACGATCTTCGTCGAGCGCGAGAGCCAGCGCTCGATCGTCCTGGGCAAGGGCGGCCAGACCATCAAGGCGATCGGCCAGGCGGCCCGCATCGAAATCGCCGAGGCGGCTGACACGAAGGTCCACCTGTTCCTGCACGTGAAGGTCCGGGAGAACTGGGCCGACGACCCGGCCCGCTACCGCGAGATGGGTCTCGAATTCCCGCGCGGCTGAGCCGGGTATCAAGGGGCGAGGCCCTTTGGCGGGGTTCGGCGGCTGAGCCCCTGAGACATTCAGGGCTCTCGCGTTCGTCAGGCGTCCGGTTCGGACCAGCCGATCGACCGGCGCAGGAAGGTCAGGCCCAGCGCCATGAACGCCGCCGCCTCGGCATTGTCCTTGCCGTAGCCGTGTCCGCCCGAGGCCGGCTCGTAGAAGGCCGCGTCATAGCCCAGCGCGTTCAGCTTCCGGGCCATCTTGCGTGCGTGGCCCGGATGCACGCGGTCGTCACGGCGGCTCGTAGCCAGCAGGATCGGCGGGTAGGGCCGGTCTGCTTCAGCCGCATGGTAGGCCGAGATCGCACGGATGAACGCCCAGTCCTGCGGGTCGTCCGGATCGCCGTATTCGGCGATCCAGCTCGCCCCGGCCAGGAGCTTGGTGTAGCGGCGCATGTCGATCAGCGGGATCGTGCAGAACAGGGCCCCGAAGCGCTCCGGATAGCGGGTCAGCATGTTGGCGATAAGCAGGCCGCCGTTCGATCCGCCCTCCGCGGCGATCCGGCCCGGCCGCGTCACGCCGCGCGCGACGAGGTCGGCCGCGACCGCTGCGAAGTCGTCATGCGCCCGGGTCTTGCCCTCGCGGCGGCCGGCATCGTGCCAGCGCGTCCCGAACTCGCCGCCGCCGCGGATATTGGCGACGACGTTCGTACCGCCCCGCTCCATCCAGAGCTTCCCGAGAACCGGCGCGTAGCTCGGCAGCAGCGGGATCCGGAAACCGCCGTAGGCGGTCATGTGCACCGGGGCCTCGCCGGTCTGGCCCTCCGGGCCGGTCTGGACATAGGGAACGCGCGTTCCGTCGACCGAGATCGCCTCATGCCGGGTCACGCGCAATCCACGCGCGTCGAAGGCCGGCGGCGTTGCGCGTAAGACCGCGGGTCCTCCGAGATCCGGCGCGATGATGAGGAGCGTCGCGGGCGTCACGGGGTCGTGCACCAGCGCCAGCAGCGTGCCGTCCGCCTCCTCGGGATCGCCGTCGAGGGGCCAGACATTGACGCTGCCGAGCGCCGGCAGCCCCTCCAACGGCTGCGTCGTCCAGGTATCGTCCCCCGGCGTGCAAACCGTGTAGGTCGGGCGCAGATTGTCGAGCGCATGCACGAACAGGCGCCCCGCCGACCAGAACACGTCCTGGAGCGCCCGGCGCTCGTCCGGTTGCCATAGCACCGCGAAGTCGCGACGTCCGGCCAGGAACCCGGAAAGCGGCAGCGCCAGCACGGTGTCGGTCGCGTGCTCTACGCCGTCCACGAACCAGGGCCGGCGCGGTCGCACGGCGAGGTAATCCCGGTCGATCTGCACATCCGCGTCGGAGGGCAGGTCGAGCTCCGTGCGCGGGCCAGTCCGGTCGCCCAAGTGGATCTTCGTATCGAAGAAGCCGACCTGCTCGATGAAGACGAGCCGCTCGACGCCCGTCTCCCGATCGACCGAGGCCCATGCGGCCATGCTGGTCTCGGGCACGTCGAACAGCACCGCGGCGGCCTGTGGATCCGAGCCGCGCGATACTATCCGAATGGTGCGCGGGTAGCCCGCACGTGTGGCCATGCCGTCGCCGTAGGCGCTCGACACCAGCAGCGTATCGCGGTCGAGCCAGGCAGCCCCGCCCTTCGCCTCGGGCAGGACGAAGCCGTCGGCCACGAAGCGGCGGGCCGTCAGGTCGAATTCGCGCACGACCTTGGCATCGCCGCCGCCCCGGCTGAGGGAGAGCAGGGCTCGGTCATGGCCGTCCTTCAGGATCGACGATCCGGCCCAGACCCAATCTTCGCCCTCCGCGACGGCCAGGGCGTCGAGATCGAGCAGGATGTCCCAGTCCGGCACCCCGGTCCGGAAGCTCGCCTCGTCGGTGCGCCGCCACAGACCGCGGGGATGCTCGGCGTCCTTCCAGACATTGTACAGCTGTCCGCCGCGCCGCGATACCAGCGGGATCCGATCCGGCCGATCGAGGATCGCACGCGCGAGGTCGCGGTCCCGGGCGAAGGCGGCATCGCCGTAGCGGGCGAGGGTCTCGGTGTTGCGCCCCTCGACCCAGGCCAGCGCCTCCGGCCCGTCGATCTCCTCCAGCCAGAGATAGGGATCGTCGTCCGGATGCTGCAGGGACGGGCGCGGATCGATCGGAACGGTCATGGCGGACACGATAGACCCGGATCCGGGGTTTCGTGAACGGCTGTGGCCGCGTCAGTTTGCACACACGCACCGGTTGCCGGTTGGAGGCTCGGTCGGGATCGGACGGCGAGGTGCGCGGATCCTGAGGCTGGGCTTCCGGGCCCATTCCAGTGTAACAGGCATCGTTCCCCCCGGATGATCCGAGTCGGGCGCGGGTTTCCCGCTCCGCCGTGGATTCGCGTTCCGATGCCAGCTCTCCAGATCCTGAATCATTCATGCGCCACGCCGTCTACGGCCTGCCGCCGGTTGACCTCGCCGAGGTCCCCGGTGACGCCGTCCAGCTGTCCCCCTTGATCCCCGGCTCTGCCCGGCTCGAAGATCTGTCCGAGGGCAGCCTCGACGCCGCGACCGTGCTGGCACCGCCCGGCACTATCGAGCGGCGCTACGTCCTCGCCCATACGTTGCGGGCCCTCGTGCCCGGCGGCCGGATGATTGCGCTCGCCCCGAAGGACCGGGGTGGTGCCCGGCTGGCCAAGGAGTTGGCCGCCTTCGAATGCCAAGCGGCCGACGAGCCGCGCCGCCACCACCGGATCTGCACGCTGGTGCGGCCGCCGGAACCGGCCGGGCTCGCGGCCGCGATCGACGAGGGCGGGCCGCGCCACGTCGACAACCTGGCCTTGTGCACGCAGCCGGGCATCTTCTCCTGGGATCGGCTCGATCCCGGCACGGCGCTGCTCCTGGCCAACCTTCCGGCGATGAAGGGACGGGGCGCCGATCTCGGCTGCGGCCTCGGGATCCTGTCCCGGGTAATCCTGGGTTCGCCCGCCGTCACGGCGCTGACGCTGGTCGAGGTCGATCGCCGCGCCGTAGACATGGCGCATCGCAACGTCGCCGACCCGCGCGCCACGATCGTCTGGGCCGACATCCGGGCGGGCGGCACGGTACCGGGGAGCCTCGATTTCGTCGTCATGAATCCGCCGTTCCACGATGGCGGCACCGAGGACCAGGCGCTCGGCCGGACGTTCATCGCCCGGGCCGCCGAGGCGTTGCGGAAGGGCGGCACGCTGTGGCTCGTGGCCAACGCGCACCTCCCGTACGAGACCGCCCTGGGGGCGGCCTTCCGCGACGTCGCGGTCACGGTGCAGGCCGGCGGCTACCGGGTCTACGAGGCGCGCCGATGAAGGCGACGAAGTCCGTCCGGCTCGACAAGCTGCTCGCCAACCTCGGCTACGGATCGCGCCGCGAGATCCAGAATCTGGCGCGGGGCGGCGCGATCCTGCTGGACGGCGCGGAGGTGGCGGATGCCGGTGACCGGATCGCCCTCGATCCGGACCTCCCGCAGCGGCTGACCATCGACCGCGCACCGGTCGATCCGTTGCCGGGGCTGTGCCTGATGCTGCACAAACCGCTGGGCGTGACCTGCTCGCACAAGGAGGCCGGCCCGCTGGTCTACGGGCTGCTGCCGGAGCGCTGGCGGCGGCGCGACCCGCCGCTCTCGACGGTGGGGCGCCTCGACAAGGAGACCTCGGGCCTGCTGCTGCTCACCGATGACGGCGCATTGCTGCATCGGATCATCGCCCCCAAGGCGAACGTGGCGAAGCGCTACCGGGTCACCCTGGACCGGCCACTCGACGGGACCGAAGCGGCCACCTTCGCGTCCGGCACGCTGATGCTGGAGGGTGAGGACCGGCCGTTGCTGCCGGTGCAGTTGGAGGTGGAAGATCCGACTCATTGCGCGGTCACGCTGACCGAGGGCCGTTACCACCAAGTCCGCCGGATGTTCGCGGCGATCGGCAACCATGTCGTGGCGCTGCATCGGGACCGAATCGGGGGGCTCGACCTGCCGACCGACCTTCCGGCCGGGGGGTATCGGGTGATGAACGAACCCGATGTTGCGGCGGTGTTTGCCGCCCCTTGAAGCGGCCTCCGGCGAACGTCAGCATAGCGAATGCGACGGCAGCCATCGGAGCATCGTCAGAGCCGAGCGCGACCGGTTGCGAACGCCTCGAGCCGCTCCCTGCGCGTCACCCGAATCCTTGCATCGAGCCCCGTCCTCTGCTAAGCGCCCGCCCATCCCACACGCGGAGCCGGCCTCATGCCTGAATGAGGCGTCTTCCGGTGGCCGACCGAATCTTTCGGGCGGCTGCATCCCTCCGCGGCGGATCCAACCGGAGAGTAAAAAGATATGGCCGTCGATTTCTCTATGCGTCAGCTGCTCGAGGCGGGCGCCCATTTCGGTCACCAGTCGCACCGCTGGAACCCGAAGATGCAGCCGTACATTTTCGGCACCCGCAACAACATCCACATCATCGACCTGGCCCAGACCGTGCCGGCGCTGCACACCGCGCTTCAGGCGGTGAGCGACACCGTGGCCAAGGGCGGCCGGGTGCTGTTCGTCGGCACCAAGCGCCAGGCCGCCGACACGATCGCGGACGCCGCCAAGCGCTCGGCCCAGTACTATGTGAACTCCCGCTGGCTGGGCGGCATGCTCACCAACTGGAAGACCATCTCGGGCTCGATCTCGCGCCTGCGCAAGGTCACCGAGACGCTCGAGACCGGCGGCCCGGGCCTGACCAAGAAGGAGCGCCTGATGCTGTCCCGTGAGAAGGACAAGCTGGAGAAGGCACTGGGCGGCATCAAGGACATGGGCGGCGTGCCGGACCTGCTGTTCGTGATCGACACCAACAAGGAGCAGCTGGCGATCAAGGAGGCCAACCGCCTCGGGATCCCGGTGGCCGCGATCGTCGACACCAATTGCAACCCGGACGGCATCACCCACATCGTTCCGGCCAACGACGACGCCGGCCGCGCCATCGCGCTTTACTGCGACCTGATCGCGAAGGCCGCCATCGACGGCATCTCGCGGGCCCAAGGTTCGTCGGGCGTCGATCTGGGCGCCTCCGAGGAGCCGCAGGCCGAGGAGCTGCCGGCCAACGACGCCGCCGCCGTCTCGGTCGAGTCCGACGCGCTCGATCCGGCCGACGTGGCGATGCTCGCCGAGACCACCGAGCATTTCGAGCTGCTCGCCGCCCCGCGCGGCGCGCCTGACGACCTGACCAAGCTGCACGGCGCCGGTCCGCAGATCGTCCAGAAGCTCAACGATGCCGGCATCTACCACTACTGGCAGATCGCCGCGATGACGCCCGAGGAGGTCGCCAAGGTCGATTCCGACCTGAAGCTCAACGGCCGCATCGACCGCGACTCGTGGGTCTCGCAGGCTCGCGGCTTCGTCGAGGCCGCCGCCGCGGTGTAAGCCTTCCGGACCTCGCGACGCCCCGGCCATCGGGGTGTCGCGGATCCAACCTTATCGGGCCCGGCCGCTCACCCGCGTGCCGGGCCTCTCTCATCCAGACCATACGAAAGGGACCGCCATGGCCAACATCACCGCCGCGATGGTGAAGGAGCTCCGGGAGAAGACCGGCGCGGGCATGATGGACTGCAAGGGCGCGCTCAACGAGACGCAGGGCGACATCGAGGCGGCTATCGATTGGCTGCGCAAGAAGGGCCTCGCCAAGGCCGCCAAGAAGGCCGGCCGCGTCGCCGCCGAAGGCCTGGTCGCCGTGGAATCCGCCGGCCATCACGCCGCGATCGTCGAGGTCAATTCCGAGACCGACTTCGTCGCCCGCAACGACGCCTTCCAGGCCTTCGCCCGCGAAGCCGCCAAGATCGCCCTCAACACCGACGGCACGCTGGAGGGTCTCCAGGCCGCCCATTTCCCGGGCGCCACTGAGACCGTCTCGGAGAAGCTGCAGAGCCTGATCGCCACAATCGGCGAGAACATGAACTTGCGGCGGGTCGCCAAGCTCGAGATCAAGAAGGGCGTGATCGCCTCCTACGTCCACAGCCAGGTCTCCGACGGCCTCGGCAAGATCGGCGTGCTGGTGGCGCTCGAGTCCGAGGGTGACGTCGAGGCCCTGTCGGCGCTCGGCCGCCAGATTGCCATGCACGTCGCCGCCACCAACCCGGTGGCGCTGGACGCGTCGGGCGTCGACGCCGCAACCCTGGAGCGCGAGTCGAACATCCTGCGCGAGAAGAACGCCGGCAAGCCGGATCACGTGCTCGCCAAGATCGTCGAGAGCGGCCTCAAGAGCTACTACAAGGAGGTCACCCTCCTGGAGCAGCCCTTCGTGCACGACGGCTCGAAGACGGTCAGCCAGGTGCTCAAGGAAGCCGCCGGCAAGGTCGGCGGCGCCGTCGCCCTGACCGGCTTCGTCCGCTACGCCCTGGGCGAAGGCATCGAGAAGGAAGAGGGCCCGGACTTCGCCACCGAAGTCGCCCAGCAGGCCGGCCGCGCCTGATCCTTTTCGGACCTTTGGGTTCGGAAATTCGAAACCCCGCCCGGCGCGAGCTGGGCGGGGTTATTTATGGGTGGGGCCACGATTTGAACGACGCGGCTTGGCCGTTCCAGGGCGGTGGCGGGCTCGAATCGTTCCCTCGACACCGATCGATCACGGCCCTCGAGCGGACGCTCATCGCGGCATCTGATGCACCGTGTCGACGTCCAGCAAGCGCCTCTACTGTGTCGGCGGGTCCAGCATCACCCAAAGGCGCGTAATCCGACCCTCGACGATTTCCGCAACGTCCGAGCCGGTGAGGGTGACCGGGCCATCCTGTGGGCCGGCATGCCAGCGCAGAACGCCGAACCCGTGATGCCCGGTCGCAGCGCCATCAGGCACGAAGCGGAAGTTTGACCCGAACTCCTCGAGGAGCTTACCGGCGACGGCGGAAATTGCGGCGCGTCCCCTGACGACGTCGGCCGGTTCATACATGACCGGATCGGCAACGAAGAGTTCATCCAACGCGTGATCACGCTTGGCGCTGTCGCGTTCGTTGAACACCCGTTCGAGGTTCGCCCGAAGCAGGCGGTCGTAGTCCGGTTCATTTGGCTTCAATGCAGTCGTTCCGTCCGGCACGGCACTTCCTTTCGCGGTGGCAATCCGGGTTGCGAGCGTAACCTCGGATACGGCGAGTTAGAAGGTCCGGACGGCGTCTTGCGAAGAACTGAAGTGCCTGCTTCGGTCCGAACCTTGCCTATGAGCGGCCGGGCTGATCTCCGCCCATCGCTGCCCATAAGACGCTGCGCGGGCTGCGTTCGGATCCTCATCCCCGACGCCCCGTGCTGCAGCGCACACGCGGTTCGATACGGCCGCGCTACATGCCGTCCATGGCTTTGAAAACCTTCTCCTACCTGATGATCGGCGTGTTCGCGTCCGGTTTGGTCATGACCCTTTTGGGCTCCGTCGGATTGTTCGCCGGGAGCTGAAACACGGCGCCGGCGTGAACGCTTCAGTCATGCCGGCGCTAGATCGATCCAGGCGCCCCCGTCCCAGACCCGGACCCGGACGGTGGCGCAGCCCTCCGCGACAATGATGCGATTATAGGAATTGGGCTCGTTGCCCCGCAGGCGCGTCGAGGTCGCCGAGCCGGCCTGAATGGTCAGCAGCCGCCCCGGGCGCGCTGGGACCAGAGTCCGGTCGAGCGTATCGGGGACTGATCCCCCTCCTTCCGCGTAGCGCGCATAGTGCCGATGCAGGTGGCCGGCGAGCGTCAGCCCCACGCCGCACCGGCGGAACAAGGCCAAGGCCCGGTCGGCGTGCCCGACCGTGCGCGTTCCCGGGTCCCAGGGCGGCGGCAGGAACGGGTGGTGGCCGACCACGATCTTGAACAGCTGGTCGGGCATCGCACAGAGACGGGCCTCCGCTCGGGCGAGCTGGCTGCGGCGGATCACGCCGTGCGACCAATTCGGCTCCGGCGCCCAGCGCCGTGCGGTGTTGAGGCAGACGACCCCGATCTCGGCGTCCTCAAAGCACGGCTCGGTCTCGGCCGCGATGGCGCGCCGATAGCGCGTGAACGGGGACACGAAGCGCTGGACCAGCCGGAACGGCGAGATGTCGTGGTTGCCCGGCACCCCGATCCAAGGCGTCTTCAGGCGATGGAGGAAGGCGCGGGCCTGCGCGAATTCCGACGGCCGTGCAGCCATGGTGAAGTCGCCAGACGCTACGATCAGGTCCGGCGCATCGGCGTTCAGCTCGTTGATCAGGGCCTCCGCCACGGCCGGGTCAGTACGGCCGAAATGCAGGTCGGAGATGTGACTGATCCGTCTCACCGGCGTTCGCCCATCCCGGGGACGATTACGGTCAGTGCCCGCCGGTGAATCCGGTAGCGCAGCGGAGTCGGGAGCAGCATCACCTCGCCGTCGTTCATGACCCGCAGTGCCCGGGTCTCCGATGCGATGGTCAGGTTGGCGGCCGGCAGCCGTTCCACGTCCGGCAGCCGCCGCCAGTCGCCCAACGCGAAGCCGAGGGCGAGGCGGAGGGTTCGCACCAGCGAGAGCTGCGACAGGACGTAGAGGGTGAGCTGCCCGGCATCGTCCGGTGACCGCACTAGAACGTGGCCGGGCCGCTCGACATAGTCGCCGATCACCACCGCCAGCAGCCGGAACCGCCAGGTCCGCGCCACGCCGTCGATCGTGCCGGTCACGGTCAGCCGCGGATAGCGTACGAGATGGCGCAAAACCCCGTGGATCCAGCGCAGCAGGCTGCGCGAGCCGAGTTGCCGGCGATGGACTTCCCGGTGCCGCGTCACCCGCGCCGGCAGGCCGAGCACAGAGTTGATCAGGAACGTGCGGCCATTGACCTCACCGACGTCGATCCGCCGCCGGGTGCCCGAGACGAGGGCCGCCACCGCGGCATCGATATCGAGCGGCACGCCGAGGTCACGGGCCAGGAGATTCAGCGTGCCGAGCGGCAGGATGCCGAGTGGCGTCGCTTTCCCGACGAGGGCGGCGGCCGCGCACGCGATGGTGCCGTCGCCGCCAGCGACCACCAGGGCGTCGATGCCCGGCTCCGACGCTGCGGCGGCGATCCGTACCGGCAGAGCCGCCCCGCGGTCGGCCTCCCCCAGGGGCTCGATCCCGGCCGCCACGAGCTTCTCCCGGATCGCCTCCGGCGTCGTGCCGGACGCCGCGGCCCCGGACGCGGCGTTAATGACGAGTGCGATGCGCATGAAATCCCGGGTGTTCATCCCGATGGCGTGCCCCGCTCCTCTGCCAAAGCTGCACGTCGATCGCGTGTCGGTGGGACTTCGTCCCCGTGATCCCCGCCGGGATCGGCGTCCGCCCCTCGACGCCGATCCCGCGGCTGACGTAGAAGCCTCGCGGGTTCGGGTGATGCGGTATGGAACCGGAGATCGAGATGCCGGAAGCGACGCCGTTTCGCCGTATCCTCCTCAAGCTGTCGGGCGAGGCCCTGGCCGCCCCGGACGGCTACTGGCTCCATCCGCCGACGCTGGCGGCGCTCGCCGAGGACATCGCCCGCACGATCGAGTCCGGGGCCGAGATCGCCATCGTGGTCGGCGGCGGCAACATGATCCGTGGCGCCCGCATCTCAGCGGCCGGCTGGATCGACCGGGCCACGGGTGATTCCCTAGGCATGATGGCCACCGTGATGAACTCACTGGCGATCGAGACCGCGCTCAACGCTGCGGGCGTGCCGGCCCGGACCATGTCGGCGGTATCGATGCCGACGATCTGCGAGACCTATGCCCGCCAACCGGCCCTGCACCACCTCGACAAGGGTCAGGTGGTGGTCCTGGCCGGCGGAACCGGCAACCCGTTCTTCACCACCGACACGGCCGCGGTGCTGCGCGCCGCCGAGTTGCGCTGCGACGCCGTGCTCAAGGCCACGCAGGTCGATGGCGTCTACTCGGCCGACCCCAAGAAAGACCCGCACGCCACGCGCTACGACCGCCTGACCCACGACGAGGCGATCGCCCGCGACCTCAAGGTGATGGACACCGCAGCCTTCGCGCTCGCCCGCGAGAGCCGGCTGTCGATCGTGGTCGGCTCGCTGCATCCGCCGAGCTCGATCGCCGGGATCCTGTCCGGCGAGGCACCCTCTACCCTCGTGGCGCCCTGATCCGGCCCGGGACGCGCGCTCCTCGACGCGCATCGTTGGTGTCCAAAAACAGGTCGTCACCTTTCGGGACGATGCTCCAGAGGTTTGCGGCACCGGGAAAATTCCGCCATTGAGGCCGCGACTGCCCGTACCGGGCGAGAAGACGACGTCAGATCTGTCGGGACCACCACCATGGCCACACCGGAATTCGACCTCAACGACATCAAGCGCCGCATGCAGGGCGCGGTCGCGTCGCTCTCCAAGGATCTCGGATCCCTGCGGACCGGACGCGCCACGCCCTCGCTGCTCGATCCGATCCAGGTCGATGCCTACGGCTCTTCGATGCCGATGGCACAGGTCGCAACCGTGAGCGTGCCGGAGCCGCGGCTCCTCTCGATCTCGGTCTGGGACCGCAGCATGGTCACCGCCGTCGAGAAGGCGATCCGCGAATCCGATCTCGGCCTCAACCCGCAAACTGAGGGCCAGACCATCCGGCTGCGCATCCCCGAGATGAACGAGCAGCGCCGCAAGGAGATGGTCAAGGTCGCCCACAAGTACACCGAGGAGGCGCGCGTCGCCGTGCGCCACGTCCGCCGGGATGGGCTCGACCACCTCAAGAAGCTCCTGAAGGACAGCGCCATCTCGGAGGACGACGAGAAGCGCCAGGCTGCCGACGTCCAGAAGGCGACCGACCAGTACATCGCCGAGATCGACGGCGTGCTCGCCTCGAAGGAGAAGGAGATCATGCACGTCTGAGGCGAAGGCCGAGACGCGCGTGACCCCCACCGCCCCACCGGCCGCACGCCCCTCCGGGCGGCGCGAACTCTGGCTGCGCGTCGCCTCGGGCGTGGTGCTCGCCCCCGCGATCCTGGTGGCCCTCGTCTATGGTGGCTGGCCGTTCGCCGGGATCTGGCTCGCTGCCGGCATCATCGGCTTCGCCGAGTGGATGGTGATGAGTCGCACCGAGCCGCGCGAGGTGCTGATCGCGCTCGGCGCGGCGACGCTCGCCGCCCTCCTGCTGTGCCAGCGTGGCGGCGCACCCGCCCTCGCCTGCATCGCCGTCCTGCTCCTCGGGGCCGCGGCCTGCGCCACGGTGGCCCGCACCGCCTCCGGCCGCCTGCGTGCGCTCGCCGGCGTACTCGGGGCGGCCGCGATCGCCTCGGTGCCCGTGGCCCTGCGCGACGATCCCGGGATCGGCCTCATTGGCCCGGCCTGGATGTTCGCCGTGGTCTGGTCCACCGACATCGCCGCCTACTTCGCCGGCCGCAAGATCGGCGGCCCGAAGCTGATGCCCCGGGTTTCGCCCAACAAGACCTGGTCGGGCGCCATCGGCGGCCTGATCGGCGCCGTCGTGGCCGGGTCGCTTGCGGCCATGGCCGCCGACCTCGCCGGTCTGGAACTGCCGAGCGCCGCTTCCTTGCCGATGGTCGCCGGGGTGAGCGCCCTGGCCTCCGTGCTGAGCCAGGCCGGCGACCTTGCGGAGTCCGGTCTGAAGCGCCGCTACGGGGTCAAGGATTCGAGCAAGATCATCCCGGGCCATGGCGGCGTCATGGACCGGCTCGACGGGTTTTTCGCAGTCGCCGTGCTGGCCGGGCTCTATCTCGCCCTGCGCGGGAGCGGCCTGATCCCATGACGCTATTCCATGACGATGAGGGAGTTTCACCCGTGACCCAGGTCGTCACCGTGTTCGGCGCCACCGGCTCGATCGGCCGCTCCACCGCCGACCTGCTCGCCCAGCATCCGGACCGGTTCCGCACCGGCGCCGTCGTCGGCGGTCGCGACGCGATCGCGCTGGCCAAGGTCGCGCGCGAGCTCGGCGCATCCTTCGCGGCGCTGGCCGACGAGACCGCCGGCCCGGCGCTGGCCGAGGCGCTCTCGGGCAGCGGCATCGCCAACGGGGCCGGCGAGAGCGCTGTGATGGAGGCCGCCTCCCGGGACGCCGACATCGTGGTCGCCGCGGTGAGCGGCGCCGCCGGTCTGAAATCGACCCACGCCGCGCTCCGGCTCGGCCGCAAGGTCGCGCTCGCCAACAAGGAGAGCCTGGTCTGTGCCGGCGACGCCTTCATGCGCGACGCCGCGCGCTACGGCGCCACGATCCTGCCGATGGATTCCGAGCACGACGCCCTGAGCCAGGCGCTTGCCGGCCGGCCGCTGGCGGATGTCCGCACCATGATGATCACGGCGTCCGGCGGCCCGTTCCGGACCTGGACCCGCGAGCGGATCGCCGCCGCCTCCGCCACCGAGGCCGCGGCCCATCCGACCTGGTCGATGGGCATGAAGATCAACATCGATTCGGCCAGCCTGATGAACAAGGGTCTGGAGCTGATCGAGGCCTACCACCTGTTCGGCATCGAGCCCGAGCGCCTGGACGTGGTCGTGCACCCGCAATCGGTGATCCACGGCCTCGTCTACTGGCTCGACGGCGCCGTGACCGCGGAGCTGGCCCTGCCCGACATGCGCGTGCCGATCTCGCATTGCCTCGGGCTCGGCGACCGCCTGACCATCGCCCGGGGCCGGCCCCTGGATCTCGTGAAGCTCGGCGCGCTGACCTTCGAGGCGGCCGACGAGGAGCGCTTTCCGTGCCTGCGCATCGCCCGGGCGGCGCTGGCCGCTGGCGGTGCGGCGCCCACCGTGATGAACGCGGCCAACGAGGTGGCGGTGGCAGCCTTCATCGCCGGCCGGATCGGATTCTACGGCATCAGCGACATCGTCGAGCGGGCCTGCGAACACTTCGCCGGCCCGTACCGCACGGCACCCGCCGACGTGGACGAGGCGCTGGCTATCGACGCCCATGTCCGGGTCTGGAGCGCCGAGGCGCTGCCGGAGTTGCGCGCAGCCGGCTGAACGAACGTCGCGTGGGAAGCCGCTTCCGCGCTTCCGGCATCCCGTTGACGGCAGGTGGCGGAGACGCCTAACAACGACGCCATGCGCCGGTGCCTGCCCCAGACGGTTCAAGGCCGCGCGATCATCGGGATGGTCGCGCTCTACGCGCTGTTGCTTCAGGCTTTCCTCGGCTTTGCGACGCCGGCCCGCGCGGTCGGGCTGCCCGGTGCGGTCCTGTGCGCCGAGCACGGGTCGGGGGCGCCGGACGACGAAACTGTCGCGCACCACGCCCATCCGTGTTGCACGCTCGTGCAGGCCGGAAGCGTCGCGCTGCCCGTGTCCGAGCCGGCGGTGGTCGCGTGGCCGTTCGCGCCGGCTTCGCGCCTCGCCTGGCAGCCGGAAGCCGAGCGCCCGAAGACGGGCCCGCCGCGCACCGCCACCTCCGCCCGAGGTCCGCCCGCCGCCTGACGATCCCGCTTCCCGATCGTTCAGGCCCGGACCGTTCCCATGTCGATTCTTCTGCACGGCGATGCCCCAGCGTTCGGGGCCGTCGCCGCTCTGCGCGCATCCCGCGAGGCCGTCTATCGTGCCGTGTGGCGCTGGCACTTCTACGCCGGCCTGCTGTGCCTGCCGTTCCTGATCACCCTGTCGGCCACCGGGGCGCTCTACCTGTTCAAGGACGAGATCAACGGCAGCCTGTTCGCCTACCGGACCCGCGTGGCCGTCCAGGCGACGGCACCGCTCGGGCCGGACCGCCTGATCTTCAACGCCCTGCAGGCCGAACCGGGTGGGGTGCCGGTCTCCTATGCGGACCCGGCCGCGCCCGACGCATCGGCGGTGGTCACGCTGTCCGAGGGGGGACGCAAGCGCCTCGTCTACCTCGATCCCTATACCGGCTCGGTGCTCGACCGTGTGGATCGCGACGGCGAGTTCATGATGGTGGTGCGGCAGCTGCACAGCCTCAGCTATTTCGGCGCCTTGGCCAACGCGGTGATCGAAGTTGTGGCGGGCTTCGCCATCATCCTGGTCGTCACCGGCCTGTACCTGTGGTGGCCGCGCGGCCAGGGCGGCGGCATCGTCAGCCTGCGGGGTACGCCGCGCCGCCGGGTCTGGTGGCGCGACCTGCACGCGGTGACCGGGCTCGTGGCTGGCAGCGGCCTGCTGTTCCTGGCGATCACCGGATTACCCTGGTCGATCTGGTGGGGGCAGCAGCTCCGGACCTGGTCGAACGCCGCAGGCCTTGGCCAGCCGGCGATCCTGTGGGCCGGCAAACCGGTCTCGAGAGTGCCGCTGCGCGCGCGGCTGCCGGATGCGGGCTGGACCTTGCAGGATGCGCCGGTGCCGCGCTCGCTGCCGGCTGGGCGGACGGCTGAACCGATCGGGATCGATCAGGCAGCGGACATTCTCAAGCGGCTCGGGATGGAGCGGGGCTACGAACTCGCGCTCCCGGTCGGAGTCGACGGGGTCTACGCGGCCGCCGTCTACCCGCATGACGTCGCGCAGCAACGGATGATCTCCCTCGATCAGTACACCGGCGCACCTTTGGTCGACGTCCACTTTGCCGACCTTGGCTCGGTCGCGCGCGCGATCCAGTATGGGATCGGCATCCACAAGGGAGAGCATTGGGGCCGGATCAACCAGTTCGCCATGCTGGCGTTCTGCCTTGCCACGATCCTGCTCGCCGTCACCGCCGCCACGATGTGGTGGAAGCGGCGCCCAGCCGGCGGACTCGGTGTGCCGCCCTGGCCGCGGGACCGGCGGGTGGTGGCGACCGTCGCCCTGGTGATCGCCGGGCTCGGCGTGCTGTTTCCCCTGACCGGACTCGCGATCCTGGGCATGCTCACGATCGACTGCGCCGTTCAGGTCGCCCACCGGCGTAGGACCGCCTGACTCCAGACTGACGGGCTCGACGCCCGTGACGACCGATTTCGCGCATCCTGGGACGCGTACCCGATTCCTCGGAGCCGGGCTGATCCTGCTCGCCCTCTGGGTGCAGGCGCTCGCCCCGATGGCCGCTCTGCGGATGGCGTTGACCGCACCCGCGATGCTGCCCGGGGCGATCCTGTGCGGTCACCCGGCGGGAGACGACGCGATCAGCGCCACCGTGGAGCAACCGGTCGCGCCCCCGGCCTGTGAGGTCTGTCGGCTGTGTCGCGCCGGGATCGTCCCCCCGCCCCTAACGGGCAGCCCCACCGTCGCCCGGCCGCTGCGCTGGATCGCGGTGGCGTGGTCGATCCCGCCCCCATCGCGGCCGGACGCGCCACAGCGCATCACCGGCCAACCCCGGGCGCCGCCCCTCATCGCCTGATCACGTGCGCTCCCGTGCGGCGACTGTGCCGTCCGGTCCCCAGATCGATCAGACGAGAATTCAGGATGTTGATCCACCAGAATGCCGCGCGGTTCGGCGCGTTGGCCCTGCTGTTCGGCGGCGGAGCCCTCCCCGCCTCGGCGCAGCAATCCGTCACGCTCGACGAACTCTCCGTAGAGGGTGCGGCCAATCCCGGCTCCGGGCGGACCGCCATCGCGTCACCCTTCGGCATCGCCGCCCCTCCCGGCTCGGCCCCGTCGGTCATCGAGCACCCGGTCGGCCAGGTGGTCACCGGGATCGGCCGCGAAAACACCATCGCCGATCGCCCCGCGACCAGCATCGGTTCGGTGCTCGCCAACAGCCCGGGCGTCACCGTCCGCCAGGGCAATGGCGGGCGCGACGTGATCATCTCGATCCGGGGAAACAATGCCCGGTCCACCGGGGTGATCAAGAATACGGTGGTGCTGGAGGACGGCTTCATCCTCACTCAGCCCGATGGCGCGTCCCGCTTCGACTTGACCGACCCGCGGGCCTACAGCCGCATCGACGTGTTCCGCGGACCGCAATCGCCACTGTTCGGCAACTACGCCACGGGCGGCGCCATCGCGTTCCGCACCCGCACCGGCCGCGAGATCGACGGCTACGAGATCGGCACCGACGCGGGCAGCTTCGGCTACCTGAACACCTACTTCACCGTCGGCAAGGCCAGCGGGCCGTTCGAGATCAGTCTGTTCGCCAGCGACGTCCGCGCCAACGGGTATCAGGATCATTCGAGCTTCAACACGCAGACCATCAACCTGCTCGCCAGCTACACGCCGACGCCGGACAACCGCTTCACCCTGAAGGTCATCAACAACAACCTCGACACGAATCTCGCGGCCCGCTCCTCCCTGGCGCAGTACCGGATCAATCCGTACCAACGCGGCTGCGCGGCGGCCGCGATCGCTGCCCCGGGCTGCACGACCTTCAGCCTGTTCCGCAACGGAGCATTCGGTGCGACCGTGCCGGTCACCGCCGACGAGGGCGCGTTCGGCCGCAAGGACCGGCGCACGGTCGTGGCGGCACGCTGGGAGCACGACATCGACGCGTTCACCACCTGGCGCACGCAGCTCGGCTTCGACGAACGCAACTTCAACCAGCCGTTCTACACGACCTCGGGCCGCGGCTCGTTCCCGGCCTGGAACTTCCTGACCGACCTGACGCGGCGCGGCGACCTGTTCGGCCTGCCGGCGGTGGGCTACGTCGCGCTCGCCTACAACACGATCGACAACCACAGCACGACCTACAACCGGGCGCCCTATGGTGGCCCGAGGCTCGGGGCGCTGATCGGCGTCCAGGACGCGGTGCAGTCGAATCTCGGCGGGCGGGCGCGGCTGGAGCTCGCCCTGTCGGACCGGTGGACCGGCGTGCTCGGGATCAGCGCCGAGGGCACAGCCATCACCGGCCGCAACCTCGCCTACAGCTACACGGCCGGGGGGGCGACCCGGACGGTGGCGGATGCCGACCGCAACTTCCTGAACGTCGCCCCCGAGATCGCGCTGGTCTACCGGCCGGACGAGGCCTGGGCGCTCCGGGGCCGGGTCGCCACCGGCTACACCACGCCGGCCGCCAGCAACCTGTTCGTCACATCGGCCGGCCTGCCGGGCAACAACACCCAGCTTCAGACCCAGGAGAATCTCGGCTTCGACCTTGGGGCGGATTGGAGCCCGACCGAGACGTTGCGTTTCAGCGTGACCGGCTTCTACGAGTTCTTCCGCAACGAGCTGGTCTCGCAATCGCCGGGCGCTGGCCTGTTGTCCTACACGTTCAACGCGCCGGCCTCAGAGCATCGGGGCCTCGAGGTCGGGGCCGACTGGGCCTTCGCGCCGGGCTGGCGTGGGGTCCTGGCCTACACGTTCGATGACCAGATCTACACGCGGTACACCGAGCAGCTGAGTGCCGGCAGCTTCACGCGCCGGTTCGACCGGGCGGGCAACCAGATCCCCGGCGTGCCGGCCCACCAGCTCCTGGCCCGGGTCGGCTACGACGTGCCGGCGGGGCCGCTGGCCGGGCTCGGGGCGTTCGTCGAGACGGTGGTGCAGGGCGATTTCTACATCGACAACGCCAACCAGCTGAAGGCACCCGGCTTCGCGATCGTCAACGCCAACGTGCACTATGCGACGGAGCTGACCGGCGGCTACGCGAAGCGGCTGAACCTCTACCTGGAGGTGCGCAACCTGTTCGACACGACCTACGCCGCATCGGCCCAGACGATCGCCAACTCACTTAGCGGCACGACCGGCCTCCAGAACGGCGCCGCCGTACTGGCGACCACCACGGGGTCCGTGTTCGCAGGTGCGCCACGCAACATCGTCGGGGGGATGCGCCTGGCATTCTGATAACCGCGTCCAGGGCTCAGCCTTGGTGGCGTGGGCAAGCGTGCCGTAAGTTCTCGATCGGGCGTCGGGGGGAATCAGGGTTTGGGTCGCGATGGCGGAAGCACCGGCGCGGTGATCGGATGAGGCGGCGCAGCGTCCTTGCCGGGTTGTCGTGGGCCACTGCGGGATGGCCGCTGGCTGCGCGGGCCGAGGAGCAGGCCCGGGTGACGGCGCTCTGGCCGTTCGCGGACGGCGGCACCGAGGGCCGCACCCTCTCAGCCCTGTTCCGGGCGGCCCTGCGCGGTCACGGCCGCGCGGACTTGCGCGTCGAGGACCGCTGGGGTGGGGCGGATGTGGAGCATACCCGCGCGTTGGCGGCCGAGATCGTGCGGTCGGAGCCGCGCGTGATCTTCGCGTTCCTGAACGCGCAGCTCTCCGCCGTGTCGTCCCTGACCCGAACGATTCCGATCATCTTCGTCGGCGCCTCCGACCCGGTCGGGTCCGGATACGTCGCCAGCCTTCAGAGACCGGGCGGCAACGTCACCGGCTTCACCCTGTACGAGGCGTCCCTGGCCGGGAAATGGCTGGCGGCTCTCAAGGAAGCGCTGCCGACGATCAGACACGTCGCGCTCTTGTCCAATGCCAACACGGAAATCCGGCGCGGCAACTTCTATTCCGAGGCGCTCGGGACGGCGGCGGCCTCCCTCGGCATCGAGACGGATGTCGTCATGGTCAGCCATGCCGACGCGATCGAGCCGCTCGTCGCGGATCTGGGGCGCCGGGGCGAGGCCGGGCTGATCGTGGCCCCGGGGACGTTCAGCGAGGCCAACGGTGACCGCATCGTCGCTCTGACGGCTCAGCATCGCGTCCCGGCGGTATTCGCGATCCGGCGCTTCGCGCATCGCGGCGGCCTGATGTCGTACGGTCCCGACCCGGCGGATGCCGTGCGCCGTGCGGCGGCTTACGTGGATCGCATCCTCCACGGCGAGAAGCCAGCGACCCTGCCGGTGCAGGCGCCGACGAAGTTCGACTTCATCGTGAACCTGAAGACGGCACGGACCCTGGGACTGGAGATCTCGTCGGCGCTGCTCGCCCAAGCGGACGAGATCGTCGAATGATGCGGGTGAACCCTGTCCCTACGCCTGCGGGCCTGGAGATCCGGGCCCGACGCTTCCGCCTGCCGCTGGCGGCGAAGTTCGCGGTCGCCTTTGTGGGCCTCGTGACCCTGGTGCTGCTCATCAACGGCGTGGTCGACCTGCTGCTGAATTACGGCGACGCCAAACGAACCGCGATCGAGGTTCAGCGCGAGAAGGCGCACGCGGCTGCCGAGCGGGTCGAATCCTTCATCTCCGAGGTCGAGAGCCAAATCGGCTGGACCACCCGGGCCGAGTGGCGCCGCATCACTCCGGAACAGCAGCGCTACGACTTCATCCGACTGCTGCGGCAGGCGCCCGCGATCACGGAGGTCGCCTATCTCGATCCGAGCGGCAGGGAGCAGCTGCGGATCTCGCGCCTGGAACCTGACGTCGTCGGCAGCGGCAAGGATTTCTCGACGGCGCCGCGCTTCATCCAAGCGCTCGCCGAGAAGGTCTGGTTCGGCCCGGTCTATTTCCGGCGGGGATCCGAGCCGTACATGACCGTCTCGGTCGCCCATACCGGGCGCAACCCCGGCGTCACCGTGGCCGAGGTCAACCTGAAGCTGATCTGGGACGTGGTCAGCAGCATCCACAACGGCGCGGGCGGCTACGCCTTCGTGGTGACAGCCAGCGGGCGGCTGATCGCGCACCCGGATCTGAGCCTCGTCCTGCGGGACACGGACCTCTCCACCCTGCCGGAGGTCGCGACCGCCCTGGCGGCCCGCCGGACCGGCGCCAATCCCGACACGACGGATTACGGGATCGCCACCGCGTTCGACGGTGGCTCGGTGCTGGCGGCCCATGCCGCCATCCCGCGGGTCGACTGGATCGTGTTCGTGCAGGTGCCGCTGAGCGAGGCGATGGCGCCGCTCTACGCCTCAGTGGTCCAGACCCTAGCCCTGATGGGTCTCGGCGTGATGCTTGCGACGGTCGCCGGGACCTTCCTCGCCCACCGCCTGGTCGTGCCGATCCGCCAGCTCGAGGACGGCGCGGAACGCTTCGGGTCCGGCGACCTGTCGGAGCGCATCGTGATCCGCACCGGCGACGAGATCGAGACCCTGGCCGACCGATTCAACCTGATGGCGAGCCGCGTCCAGGAATCCTACGAGACCCTGGAAGCCAAGGTCGAGGAGCGGACCCACGACCTCAACAAGTCCCTCGACGATCTTCACAAGGCGCAGGACCGGCTGGTCCAGTCCGAGAAGCTCGCCTCTTTGGGGCAGCTCACCGCGGGGATCGCCCACGAGATCAAGAACCCCCTGAACTTCGTGAACAATTTTGCGTCCCTGTCCTCCGAACTTGTCGAGGAACTGCAGGAGGCGCTTAAGCCCGCCGCGCTCGATCCGAAGATCCGCGAGGAGGTCGACGAGATCGCCGATCTGCTCAAGGGCAACCTCGGGAAGGTCGTGCAGCACGGCAAGCGCGCCGATTCAATCATCAAGAACATGCTGCTGCACTCCCGTTCCGGGTCCGGCGAGCACCGCATGGTCGACATCAACGCCCTGGTCGAAGAGAGCCTGAACCTCGCCTATCACGGCGCCCGCGCGGCCCAGCCGGACTTCAACATCACCCTGAACCGCAATCTCGATCCGGCGGCCGGCGCCGCGGATGTTTACCCGCAGGAATTGACCCGCGTCCTCTTGAACCTGATGTCGAACGGATTCTACGCCACCGAGAAGCGCAAGACCGTGGAAACCGGGCCGGGTTACGAGCCTTCCCTGTCGGTGACGACCCGCGATCTGGGCGAGAGCGTCGAAATCCGTGTGCGCGACAACGGCACCGGCATCCCGGACAGCGTCAAGGCCAAGATGTTCGATCCGTTCTTCACGACCAAGCCGGCCGGAGAAGGTACGGGCCTCGGCCTGTCCCTGAGCCACGACATCCTGGTGAAGCAGCATGGCGGGGCCATCGACGTGGCCACCGAGGCCGGCCAGTTCACCGAATTCACGATCACGCTGCCGCGCGACGGCGCAAAGGCCGCGCAGCCGATCGTCGCCGCGGAAAAGAGCGAGCCATGAACGTCATCATCCTCGTCGTGGACGATGAGCCCGATGTCACCGACCTGTTCCGGCAGCAGTTTCGCCGCGAGTTGCGCGCCGGGCGTTTCGCTATGGAATTCGCGCATTCGGCTCCCGAGGCCCTGGCCTGCGTGAAAGCCGCGGACGGAGCCAGCCTGATCCTGATGTTCTCCGACATCAACATGCCGGGCATGACCGGGCTGGAGCTCCTCCCGCTCGTTCGGGCCGCACGCCCCAACGTCCCGGTGATCATGATCACAGCCTACGGCGACGCGGAGACGCGCGAGAAGGTCCTGGCGGGCGGCGCGGTGGATCTGATCACCAAGCCGATCGACTTCGACCTGCTGCGGGGTGAGATCGACCGTCGCCTGGCCGCCATCGCGGGGACGGCATGATCGCCGAGGCACCCCCGGCAAAGATCCTGGTCGTCGACGACGAGCCGGATCTCGAGGCGCTGATCACCCAGAAGTTCCGCCGTCAGATCCGCGACGGCCAGGTCGGATTCCTGTTCGCGCATGATGGCAACGAGGCCCTCAACCTGCTGGCCGAGAACTGCGACGTCGACATGGTCGTATCCGACATCAACATGCCGGGGATGGACGGGCTGACGCTGCTCGCCAAGCTGCAGGAATCCGACGACAAGCCCTCGACGATCATCGTCTCGGCCTACGGCGACATGGCCAACATCCGCACCGCCATGAATCGCGGGGCGTTCGACTTCCTCACGAAGCCGATCGATTTCACCGATTTCGAGACCACCATCGCGCGGACGCTCCGGCACGTCGGGACACTGCGCGAGGGTCGCCGGAGACAGATGCTGGCCGAGCGCGCGCACGCCTCCCTGGCGCGCTACTTTTCGCCCAATCTCGCCGAACGCTTGGCCGGCGACGCGTCGGGCCTGGAACTCGGCGGCGCGCGGCGCGAGGTGGCCTCGCTGTTCACCGACATCGCCGGGTTCACCAGTTTGGTCGAGAGCCTGGACCCGACCCAGCTCGCCGAAATCCTGAACGGTTACTTCGCCGAGATGACCGATCTCGTGTTCGCGCACGAGGGCACGGTCGCCAAGATCGTCGGAGATGCCATCCACGTCCTCTTCGGGGCCCCCGGCGACCAACCGGACCATGCCGCGCGGGCGGTCGCCTGCGCGCTCACCCTCGACACCGCCTCCGAGGCTTTCCGGGCCCGCTGGCGGGACAGGGGGATCGAGATCGGCGCGACCCGGATCGGCGTTCATGCCGGGCCGGCCATCGTGGGCAATTTCGGGGGGGGCCGGTATTTCGACTACACGGCCTACGGCGACACCATCAACACGTCCGCACGTCTCGAGAACGCCAACAAGGCTTTCGGCACGCGGATCTGCGTCAGCCAGAGCGTGGTGATCCGGACGGAGCAGTTCCGCGGGCGCCCGGTCGGCGATCTCGTCCTGCGCGGCAAGCAGGGGGCGCTGCGTGCGTTCGAGCCGTTGACCGAGGCTGAGTACGACGCGGCGATGCTGGACCGTTATCTCGATGCCTTCGCCAAGCTGGAGGCGGGTGAGGCCGGCGCCATGCCGGCTTTCGCAGCCTTGATCGGGCTTCGGCCCGACGATGCCCTGTCGGCGTTCCATCTCAAGCGCCTGCTCAACGGCGCGTCCGGAACGCGCATCGAAGTCCGTTGAGCCCGATCATGCCCTCGACCCGCAGTCCGCGATGGCCGACACGCGAAACACGGTTCTCTGTCAATCGAGCAGCAGGCGGGATGGCGCGTCCTTCGATCGGCCGACCGCGCGACTGCCTCAGCCGGAGTTCTCCGGGAATACGCGCATGAGGCGACGCGACGTCCTGGCGGGCCTCGGAGGCGCCATCGCCTGGCCCGCGGCCGGATGCGGCCAGACCCCGGCTCGGCGCCGTCTCGGTGTCCTCCTGGTCTACGACGAGGGTCATCCGGATGTGTCGATCATTGTCGGCACGCTCAAGGACAGCCTGCAGAAGCTCGGCTGGACCTGGGGCCAGAACCTCGCCGTGGACCTGCGGTACGGCGACGGCGACAGCGCGAAGATGCGCCGGCAGGCCGACGAGATCATGGCGGCCAAGCCCGATCTGGTCTTCGCGCAAGGTGTCGTCGGGACGACGGCCCTTCAGCAGGCGACCACGACCACACCGGTGGTGTTCATCCAAGCGCAGGATCCGGTCGGCGGCGGCCTGGTCGCCAGCCTGTCGCGGCCCGGCGGCAACCTGACCGGGTTCACGAATTTCGACTACACATTCGTCGGAAAGTGGTTGCAGCTCCTCAAGGAACTCAGCCCCGGCGTGACGCGGGCGCGCGCCATCATCAATCCGGATTACCGCACGCGGTTTGCCGGCTACAGTGCCGAACTCGCCCGGATCGGCCCGGAACTTCACATCCAGGCCGAGGCCAGCGGCGTCCACGACGCGGCCGAGATCGAGCGGGCGATCACCACCTTCGCCGAGGAACCTCATGGCGGTCTTATCGTGCTGCCGGATGCGATCACCGGAGTCTACAGCCTTCAGATCATCGACTTGACCGCCCGGCATCGCATGCCTGCGGTCTACGCCTACGCGGCCCAGGTCCGCATGGGCGGGCTCGCGGCCTACACGACCAGCGTGGCCCGGGACGTCCAGCAGGCCGCCGGCTACATCGACCGGATCCTGCGCGGGGCGTCCGTCGGCGACCTGCCGGTGCAGGCGAGCGAGCGCTTCATGACCCTGATCAACCTGAAAACCGCCGCGTCCCTCGACCTGACGATCACGCCGTCGCTCCTCGCGACGGCCGACGAGGTGATCGATTAGCACAGATGGTGGTTTCGGGCGGCACCTGGCGCGCACTTAACCGCGCGACACCGCGATGATCGACACGATGTCCGCAGGCGCCTCCAACCACGCAGAACGCCGCGCATTCGTGAACGGCACGAACCGGTCTCGTGGTTCTTCTCCAGCTCTTTGTCCTGGACGGAACCCGCGCACATGAGAGATTATTCCGGTACGCCGCTTTGTCCTGCAAGGCCGACCACGAACATGGCGACTGACGTAGAGACAGCGACTGCGTCTCCGGCGTCGAACCACATTTCCCTAAACTCGTTCTTGCTTCGTACCGATAAGGAAGTCCGCATGAAGGCGATTTCAGCGACCGTTTTGGGTCTGGCGCTCCTCAGCGCTGTGGCCCCGGCCTTGGGCCAACCCTATGGCGGCCGAGATTACGGCTACGACCGCGGCGACTATGACCGTCGCGATCGGGACTACGATTCGCGGGACCGCCGTGATTACGGGCGGGATTATGATCGTGCACCCCGCGGCGGACGAGGCGATTATGCGTTCGACGAGATGGAGTATCTGCGCTGCAATCCGGACGTCCGCCGTGCGGTCATCAGCGGGCAGGTGAAGTCCGGTCTGTATCACTACCGGAAGATCGGAATGGCCGAAGGCCGCCGTCTCAGCTGCTGATTGGCAGCAAACGCGCTGCGGCTCATAAGCCGGCCGATATAAAATGCAGCCCCTTTTCTTGGGGCGAACTGTTAGCCCCGGACCCCTGCGTCACTGCGGGATCCGAGGCCGTCTTGATCGTCGCGCCATTCAACATGCTGAACGACGCAGCCCGAAGAGGCTCGATCGTTATTTGCTGCTTCCGCCACCGCCGCCGCCCTGGGGCACGGCGCGCTCGGGCTGGTTGGCATTTCCGGCGGACGAGGAGCTGTTGGACCGCGTATCGGCCGGCTGACCTGTCGGCGATGCCGTCACGGCAGCGTTGCCGCCGGTGGTGCTGCTCTGAGGCGCCACGACGCCCGGCGTTCCAGGGGCCGCGGGCGCGGTGGCAGGGGCCTGTGCAGACGCTTGCCCGGCAAGGAAGAGGCTGGCGACGGCCGCAGCCGTGAGAACGCGAATGGGCATCGTTTATCCTGATTGATCGAAGTCTTCGGGAACGCACTCACACGCCCAACGGTTCAAAAGCCGGCGCAACAAGCAGAACGCGCAGTAAACCTGCAACCATGCGTCGGGCGGTTCCACCCAAATTTGCATCCGGAGCGGGTCCGACAGGTCGGAGCCTCTAAGGCCAAGCCGCCTCAGATCAGATAGACGGTGCCGTGGGTCTCGAAGGGTTTCGGACAGTCGTTCTGGTCCATCAAGCGCTGGGCCTTCGCTAGCATCAGGTGACGCGCGACGGCCAGGACCGCCAGGGTCATCCGCTGTCGCGACAAGTTGGACTTCTGCGATCTCGGTCGCCGACGCGGTGCGCCAAAGATTCGAGAGCAAGAAAAACCCCGCGCGGCAGATGCCGGCGGGGCTCAAGGAGAATGACGCTCGGTGCGTTACGCCGGCGACCGATCAAACGATAGCACTACCAGTCACCGAAGTAAAGCTATCCTGATGACTACCCGAACGAAATATTTGCCACAAATTTTTTGTGATCACCAGGGATTATTCCGACCTCAATGACACGGAATAGCTCATCTGTGCTGAGGCGCTCGATCCTTCGATCGAGAGCCTCCTCAGGACTGGGCCTTCAGGTAGGCGATCACGTCGTTGATCTTTTTGTCGTCGGTGAAGCCCTGGAAGATCATCTTGTTGCCGGGAACCTTTGCCTTCGGGTTCTTCAGCCACTCGTGAAGGTTGGCCTCGTCCCAGGTGAGGCCGGAATTCTTCAGCGCGGCAGAGTAATTGTAGCCCTCGTAGGTGCCGGCCTTGCGCCCGACCACGCCCTTGAGATCCGGACCCACCCCGTTCTTCTGGAAGTTGTGGCACGCCTTGCAGGGGGCGAACGCCTTCTCGCCGGCAGCCGCGTCACCAGTCTCCTGGGCCTGGGTCGAAAGCGGGATCAGGGCGGCGAGAACAGCGCCGAGAACGAAAGAACGCATGGATTTCCTCTTCGGCCAGGCGGGACGGATGGCGATGCGAAGCCTGGCGCAGTGAGGTGTTGACGTCCGCTCAAGCCGCTTAATCCGGCGCTCGGCTGGAACGCCGATTAAAATTATTCAAAGCCGAGATGCAGAAAACTCATTCCGGAGGTGTGCAGGAAACCTGCTGTCAGAGGCCGCAACATCGGTCGACAACCCGCTATCCGGCACCCAACCGGCTGGCGAGGTGGTGCGGCTCGCTCAATAGGTTCAGCGCGAGCGCTCGCTCGCGCCCGACCGAACCCAACGATGTGGAGAAATGCACCGGTGGCGCTCCCAAGGGGAATCGAACCCCTGTTTTCGCCGTGAGAGGGCGACGTCCTAGACCGCTAGACGATGGGAGCTTTCCGGCGGCGCGCAGGTGCTATAGCCACGCCCCGCCGGGGGAGCAAGGGCCTTCTCTCGAGATTCCGCACGGTTCGGTGCGGTGGAGCGCAGATTGAGGTCGTGGTGAACGCAAACGACGAAGAACGGGTCGGGACCGTGGCCAAGGGGGGGATCCGGCTCGACCGGGCGCTGGTGGCGCTGTTTCCGGATCTGTCGCGGGCGCGGCTCCAGGATCTCGTGCGCACGGGCTGCGTGCGCCGGGATGGCACGCAGGTGCGCGACCCGTCTGCGAAGGTCGCCGTCGGAGCACAGATCAGCCTGGACGTGCCACCGGCCGCGGATGCCCAACCCGCGGCCGAGGCCGTGAACCTGGTGATCGCCTACGAGGACGACGACCTCGTCGTGATCGACAAGCCGGCCGGGCTGGTGGTGCATCCGGCGCCGGGTCACGAGAGCGGAACCCTGGTCAACGCGTTGCTCGGCCATTGCGGCGCGAGCCTGTCGGGGATCGGCGGCGTGCGCCGGCCCGGCATCGTCCATCGCCTCGACAAGGACACGAGCGGCCTGATCGTGGTCGCGAAAAACGATGCAGCCCATCAGGGACTGACGGCGCAGTTCGCGGACCATGGCCGGACGGGGCCGTTGGAGCGGGCCTACGCGGCTTTGGTCTGGGGCGTGCCGCATCCGCGAGCGGGAACGATCCAGGCGAGCCTGGCCCGGTCGCGCCACAACCGCGAGAAGATCGCCGTGGTCTCCGAGGAGGCCGGGCGGCACGCCGTCACGCATTACGCGGTCGCCGAGACCTACCCGGAGGTCGCCCTCGTGCGCTGCCGCCTCGAGACGGGCCGAACGCACCAGATCCGCGTCCACCTCGCCCATCGCGGCCACCCGCTTCTGGGCGATCCGGTCTATGGCGGCGCGTTCCGCACCAAGGCGGCCCGGCTGTCGCCGGATGCACGCGACGCGCTCGCCACGCTGGGACGTCAGGCGCTGCACGCGGAACTGCTGGGCTTCAGGCATCCGCGCACCGGCGAGACCCTCAGGTTCGAAAGCCCGATCCCGCCCGATATCGCCGCGCTGGTGAACGCCCTGGCGAAAGCTTGACGGCTTAGAATCGGGGATGAAACCGTAGCCGCGCGGCGTGCGAAAGGTCACGGCGAGCCGCGTCAGATCGTGACATGGTACGACCAATCGGCCGGTCGCGCGTTGATGGCAATATGGGGGTGCCCAACCGCGACCGGCCCGTCCGACGTACCCGTATGACATGGGTTGTCGGGAGGGTCGGCTCAAGAGCGGCCCGAGTGGACGGCACTGTTGCCCGTCGCGTCCGCCCGTCAGGGGGACAAGAGTCCAGGAGAATGCCATGGCCGGTACGCTGCCCGTGCTCGCCAATGAAGGTGGCCTCTCGCGCTACCTCGACGAGATCCGCAAGTTCCCTATGCTGGAGCCGACGGAAGAATTTACGCTGGCCAAGAGTTGGCGGGATGCCGGCGACCGTGAGGCCGCACATCGGCTGGTAACCTCGCACCTGCGTCTCGTGGCCAAGATCGCCATGGGCTATCGCGGCTATGGCCTGCCGATTGGCGAGGTCGTGTCCGAGGGCAATGTCGGCCTCATGCAGGCGGTCAAGCGCTTCGATCCCGACAAGGGTTTCCGGCTTGCGACCTACGCCATGTGGTGGATCAAGGCGGCGATCCAGGAATACATCCTGCGCTCCTGGTCGCTCGTGAAGATGGGGACCACCGCCAACCAGAAGAAGCTGTTCTTCAACCTCCGCAAGGCGAAGGGGAAGATCTCGGCGCTGGACGAGGGCGACCTGCGGCCGGATCAGGTCAAGCAGATCGCGACTCGCCTGGGCGTGCCCGAGCAGGACGTGATCGACATGAACCGGCGCCTGTCCGGTGACACGTCGCTCAACGCTCCCCTGCGCGAGGAAGGCGAAGGTGAGTGGCAGGACTGGCTGGTCGACAACGCCCCGAGCCAGGAGACGGTGCTGGCCCGTGAACAGGAGGGGCAGAACCGCCTATCGGCCCTGCGCGACGCCCTCGGCGTGCTGAACCCGCGGGAGCGGCGGATCTTCGAGGCCCGGCGCCTCGCGGACGATCCGATCACGCTGGAAGACCTATCCGGCGAGTTCGGCGTCTCACGTGAGCGTGTGCGCCAGATCGAGGTTCGGGCGTTCGAGAAGGTGCAGGAGGCGGTGAAGCGCAACATCGCCAACCGCGAATTGCCGCGCACCGGCATCGAGGCTCACTGACCGTGCAATCCGGCGCGCCGGAGCGCGCCGGCCACGATTACTGCCAGGCGTCGAAAGCGCTCTGCAACACCTGGGCGCCGGCGCTGCCCTTCTCGAAGGTCAGCACCGCGCGCTTGCCCGAGGTGTAGCGGACGGCCAGATCGAACCAGTTGCGGTGGAGCAGCAGGTCCGTGTTGCGATCGACGTCGTTCTGTAGCGACGACAGACCTATGAGGAACAGGTTGTCTCGGACCCGCACCGGCAGGCCGGAGACCGGCGAACCGCGCCCGTTCTCGTCGTCCTTGGCCTGAAGCAGGCCGACATCCTGCACCGTCCTCCCCGTCCCACTCTGCTGGGTGAAGGCGAGGCTCACCGTATGTGAGGCCGGCAGCGTCGCGTCGAGATTGCGCTGGATCGTCATCACCAGCGTCAGCCCGGCATCCGGGATCGTCACAGTCGCGACCACGGCGTTCTGGAGCGGCTGACCCTGCTCGCCATTCACCGTGTCGAGCCGCCAAGTTACCCGGCCGGTCGTCCGCGTCGGCTGCGCATTGTCGGTGCCCGTCCCCTCCTCGATCAGTTCCGCACGCTGGGCGACGGCAAGGTTTGACTGGGCCGGCGCCGGCGCGACGCGAGGCGGCGTGCCGTTCTCCGCACGTGGGGGCGTCCGCGGTGCGGGTGCGGACTCGCCGCCGACCCGGTCGCCGAACTTCGTTTCACTGTCCGTCTGCTGCGAATCTGCGGTCTCGGTCGAGCCGGACGGCAGATTCGGGGGCCGGTCGCGAAGCAGGAACGCCGCCACCGCGATCAATCCGATCACGATCGCCAGGACGCTTCCCACGAAGGCGTTGCGCAGGATGCGCGAGCGCCCCGACCGCGGCGGGACGACCTCGATCCGTGGACGCTGGCGACCGTTGCCGCCGTCGCCCGATGCCGCCGCGGGATCCGCATCATCCCCGGTGTCGGGAGCCGGATCGGCCTCGGGCTGCGGCTCCTCAAAAGTCGCAGCGGCCGGCGACGGCCCCGGCCGCCGTGAGGAAATCGCGATCGGCGCGTCGCGTAGTTCCGGCTCCTGCGCAGCCGCTGGGGCGAAGGGCGGCGGCGCGGCGGGTAGAACCGGCTCCGGCGTCTGGACCAGGATGGGCTCGGGGGACGGGGTTGGCGG
>NZ_VRVA01000218.1:0-4520 GCF_008039945.1 Methylobacterium sp. WL64 | reverse complement strand
GGACGCCGAAGGTGGAGTTGTTCGAGCGGCTGCTGGCGTCGAAGGCGTAGCCGGCGTTGAAACCCGCGTAGAAGCCGGTCCAGGTGAACACCGGCACCGGGGTGAACACGGGCGGCGGGGCGGCGCGACGCGGCAGGTCGGCGGCCGAGGCGGCGCCGGTCAGGGCGGTGACGGCGGCCAGGGAGGCGAGAAGCTTGGTCATCGTGTTGGGTCCGGGATTTCTATCTGACGGTAAGGCTACCGGCCCATGAGCCAAATAGCTGTAGTTTTACGGACACACCTGTCGCCGACGGGGCAAGACGGCATAGTAAACCGTTTATGAAGCAGCGCTGCGCTAACGAAGTACTTCACAATGTACAGCACAGCGCGCCACAATTACTGGCCTCCAATTTGGTTGCATCATGCAGCGTCGCTCTCCGCGAACTGTGGCCCGCAAGTCACGGCTTGAAGGGTGAGGCTCATTGGAAGGCGGCACCTCCGTCCAGTCTCCATGCCACGCCATGCTGATCCGGCCCGAGCACCGCTTTTTTACCCGATCGACTGGCGCGAGTTGTCGATGGCGATCCGCATCGGTCGGGCGCAGGGTCGGTGTGAGAGTTGCGGGCGATCGCACGGACAGATGGTCTAAAGATCTGGGCGATGGGCGTCGGTGGGACGCTGAGGCCAGCCGCTGGCGCGATGGATGGGGCCGCCGGATCCGGGTCAGGTCGGGTGCTGATATCCTCGGCCGCACTCGCCGGACCCATGTCGTCCTGGCAGCAGCTCACCGGGATCACGACACGGCCAACAGCGCGGACGCCAACCTCGCGGCCTTCTGCCAGCGCTGAGACATGAGCAACGACCGGCCGGAGCATCAAAGGCGCTGTCGGAGAATACCGTTCCGGCGGAAGGCGGTGGGCGACCTGTTCGGTGGTCCCTACTCCTAGAATATCAATCCGAGATTGATCATACCTAACAATTGATTGCGATCAGCACACAAATAGCACTTGTTTCTCCAATTTTGGGCAAGGCACACCGAACTTTTAGAAGACTATACTGATCTCTGTTAGGCGACGCCCAGCCCCTTAGTGCTAGGCTTGTTTCGCGAAATTATTTACTTGGGTTGTAGCCGTGCCGATACGCAATCTTGGTCGCGGGTTTCTCGTCGGCACGCCTATCGCGCTCATAGCAGGGTTACTCGCGCTCGGACCGGCCCAAGCCGATCTTGCCAACGTCGTCCGCGTCGTGCTGCAGAAGGGTCGGCAATACGCCCCCACCGACCTGTTCCTCCGCCGAGGTGACACCATCGTCCTGGTCAACGGGGACGACGGCGCGATCCATCATGCCTTCATCGAGGCCGATCGGTTCGCGTTCGACGCCGGCGATCAGGAGCCGGGCAAGCAGGCCACGCTGACGCTGAAGGAGCCCGGCGACTTCGTGATCGAGTGCGGTATCCACCCGAAGATGAAGCTTACCCTCCACGTCCAGTAGGATGGCCGCCACCGAGCTCCATCTATCAGGCGGCCTCAGATCACCGGTAGGCCGGTGAGGCCTTCGTACAGGGCTTCGTGGCCGACGTAGTACAGCGCCAGGAAGGTCGCGAGCGCACCGCCGTAGTACGCCGGCGCCCACGTGATGTCGCGGACCCGCACCGCGGTGCGCACGTCGTCGGCGGCAATGCCGAGCAGCACGACGATGATCCCGGAATGCCCGATCGCGTCGACCTTGCCGAACTCGAACACCGCCGAGACGAAAATCGCCGCCAGGATGATCGCCGCAGCGCGTCGCACCAGCGGTGTCCAGATCAGCGCGAAGGCCAGGGTGAACTCGATGACACCGGCCGCCTGCATGAACAGCTCAGGCGTCGCACCCATGGTCATCTGCGGCTTGGCGGCGAGCAGCGGATCGGTCCACTGCGGGTAGGCCCATTTCTCGACCGAGGCCCACATCAGCGTGACGGCAGCGGCCCAGCGCACGATGTCGAGCGAACGCAGGCCGAAGGGCTTCAGGTTGAGGCCTTGGAAGATCAGGTAGACCGCCACCCCGAGAAACACCGGATAGTCGGCGAGGTGGAACACGCCGTACTGCGCGGTGGCGAAGCTGAACAGGAAGACGATGCCCAGGCCGGTGAGCGGCATGGTCCGCCGCCAGATCAGGCCGGCGGCCAGCGCGAGCTGGAACCACGGGATCCAGGCGACGTCGGTCTTGAGCTCCGGGGTGAGGATGATGCCGCCGAGTTCCCAGAGCGAGACGAAGAAGAAGCCCAGCGTGGCGCGGACCAGAAGTTCGGTGTCGGTGCGGATCCGGGTGGTCACACGATCCAGCGCGTTGAGCAGGGCACCGCCCAGCGGCGTACCCTCGGTCAGGCACCCGAACATCAGGCACAGGATGGCCAGACCGGCGAGCCACTCGAAGTCAGCGCACAGCACCTGCTCAAGGCCACGCGGCTGCCCGGCGACGTCGTAGGCACAGAACCATTTTACGTGAGCGCTGGCGGAGCACGTACCGGCGAGGAGGGCCAAGGGTGGGACTGCGAGGCTTGCCAGCGAGCGCGTACCCAGGCGACGCGTGAGCCTGAGCGCCGAGACCCGAACCATGATTACCTCGAAAGACGTGGCGGGCACCAACCCGCCTACGTATTTCCTCACAAACAGCGGTATCACGTCAACGAGTTATTAACGAACATTACGCGATGGTTAATAGCTGTCGCGGTGCTTATTGCCTGGGCAAACGACGCTAGTTTCGATCTTTGCTGAGGCTGATGTAGCGCGCCAGAACCCAGCCGTGCTCGCAGGGGCCGGTGTAACTCTGCTCGATCGGCGTGAGGATCGTGGTCCGGCATCCGAGCAGCGCGGAGCCGTAGACGACGCCCAGCCACGGGCCGAGCTTCTCGCAGACCACGACCATGTCGCCGTCGTGCAGGCGGCCGATCTCGCGAAACGGAGCTTCTCCGGGCCCGCTCTGCACCGCCACGAAGCTCTCCGGCTCGGCTCCGAGTTCGATCACACGCCCCTTCTCCGGACAGGCATCGTCGCCGATCGACCCATGCATCAGGATCGGCACGTTCAGAGGGATCGTTTCGGCCTTCGCCAAGCTGGGCAGCAGAAGCATGAGAGGCAGCCCAAGACGCAGGACAGTGGATGACATGAGCGTGCCGCGCTGCCGTATTCGATAGGAAGCGCTATCGCGCTCGCCTGAGTGGGTATGACGGCGAACAACGCCGCCGATGCTGAGGGGATCCTGGCCATGAGCCGGTGCCTGCAGTGTTCAGTTCCCCCCGCCGCACCGACCCTCATGCGACTGCCCGGCCAAGGCCTCACAGGCAGCCTACAGGGAACTGGCCCGGAGAGCGCCTGTCGTCACATGCTTGCCCGCCGCGTGCATTGCGGTGTCGCGAACATCTTGGTCACACTGACGGAAGGAGGCGGTCCTATAGCAGGCCTGGAAGAGACTGTCGCTGGTTAGGCTCGACCGCGCTGAGCCTTGAGGCGCGGCAAGGCGAGCTCCTTCTCTTGCTCGAACTGCGCCAGCGTCATCTCTCCAGCATCTAGTGCACAGACGCCAACGAACGCACCACGTGCTTTCCCGCGAACTAACTGCCATCGCTTGAAAGATCATACTGCCTTGTGTGCGTTTTGCCGGCGTCAGAGCACTAGACGGCGTGCGAGTTGCTCGCGGTACTCGCCCCTGCGGTGCCGTCGCGATCTGAAACTTTTAATTAAGAGTTAGGGACAAAACCGTTTGGCCTGAGTTCGGCAGATGAGGGCGCAGGCGAGTGTCGTGAGGGCGAGGTGGAGGTTGAGGCGTCGCTGGCAGCGGATGGTCAGTCGGCGGAAGCGGGCCAGCCAAGCCAGGATGCGCTCCACGATCCAGCGGTAGCGTCCCAGGTGCTCGCGGCTCTCGATGCCACGGCGGGCGATCCGCGGCGTGATGCTACGAGCCCGGCACTCGCGCCGACACCGGCGATGATCGTAGCCCTTGTCAGCGTGCAGCTTGTCGGGCCTGCGCCGCGGGCGACCACGCCGGCCGGTGCGCACGCCCGGCACCGCGTCGAGCGTGGCAGCCAGCATGCGGCTGTCGTGGCAGTTGGCCCCGGTGAGTATCAGGCCGAGCGGCGTGCCGTTGGCGTCCACGACGAGGTGGCGCTTCGTGCCCGGCTTGCCCCGGCCCGTCGGGTTCGAGCCCGTCGCAGAGCCCCTTTTTCGCTGGCAGGCTCGCGCTGTCGAGGGCAGCCCGTGACCAATCGAGCACATCGGCATCCTGAAGCTGCTCCAGCATCACGCGATGCAAGGCGGCCCAGACGCCCGCCGCCTGCCACGCGCCCAGCCGCCGCCAACTCGTCTTGCCGCTGCAGCCCACTTCGGAACGCGGCAGGTGCGTCCTCTGCATGCCGGTCCGCAAAACCAGGATGATGCCGGACAGCGCCGCCCGATCCGAGACGTGCGGCCGGCCACCTTTCGGCTTCTCGGGCTTAGGCGGACGAAGCGGCTCGACCACCGCCCAGAGGTCGTCGGGTACAAGAGCATCCATGCCCTCCCAAC
>NZ_VRVA01000217.1:0-4568 GCF_008039945.1 Methylobacterium sp. WL64 | reverse complement strand
CATGTTGCGACCTATTTTTTTTACTGACGTTCGTAGCCTTTTCCTGTTAAATCACGATCGCTGCGATCGATTTAAGAACAGTGGCATGATGCTCCCACGGCAACCGGTCGACGCTCATCTTCGGGCGGCCTGGGTTATCGGCTCGACTGTCGTCGACAGCTTGGCCTGTATGAACAGCAGCGGACAGAAAGGTTTGATCCATCTCGGCTGTGAAGAATGCCAAAAGACGATCCTTGAGTTCAGGCTTCTGACAGGCAATGGCTGCAAGAAGGCCGAAGCCACCCCAGTTCGAGACGCCAGCGATGATGAGCGCATCCGCAGGGGTTTTCGCTGCGATCAATTCGCCGTTGGTTACCGAAGTACGGACGATCTCCAGCGGCAAAGATCCCATGCCGATCTCGTTGCCCCCATCGCCAATCCCGATCGTGTACCAGCTACGCTTGCGGCTCGGATGGTCGAAGAGGCGGTGGAGCGGCGCAGTCTCGCGAGACATGTCCCAGCCGTGCTCACGATGAGGCTTATCGTCCTGGCCAGGGGCTACGCGCTCGATCGCGATCAAGTGCGTTATCGGCCGCTCGTCGCTTGCGAGGCGGTCGGCTAAGGCGTCAACGGCCACTTCGCTGACAGCGACAATCTCCAGCCCAACAGAGATGGGAAGCGCATCGACGACAGCCCATACCGCCTTGGCGCAAGGAGCATCGGTAATCACCGTCACAACAATGCCAGCATTGGCGAGCCCTGCAGCCAGATGCGCCATCCCGTTCAGTCCGTCGGTTTCCGGAGAAGGTGGCTCGGCATGCTTGATGTAGAAACCGACGACGATCCCAACATGCGCATTAGGTGCGTGAGCGATCTCCTCGGCGGCGCGGGCAAGGTTACCCCTTGCCCAATCTGTCATCCGGCTGATGTCGCGCCCATTCTTCGTCGCGATAATGCTTTCGATCTGATCGATTTTTGCACTCACTGCATTCTCCTGCATAGCGTTTCTCGCTACCGCTCGTAGGCCTTCGATGTACACCTCCGGAGCGAACGAGGATGCGAGCCGCACAAGCTGTGAAACTCCGGAAGGACAGCGTAGGTCAGATTTGGTTCCGCGCCCAAATTCGAAACACGATGAAGATTAGGATCGTCGCCAGAACCGGTCCCATCGAAAGACCAAGGAGCGCTAAGCTGAAGCTTCCGGTGCTTTCGCGGATCAAGCCGATGCCATAGGGCGCGACATAGCCGCTGATAGCACCGATCGAGTTGATCAGCGCCATCGCGGCTGCAGCGCCAGTGCCAGCTAGAAGCGTTGGGGCCCATCCCCAAAACATCGGAACCAAAGCATAGGTGCCGATTGCAGCGACTGAGATTGCGGCCATGGTGAAATACGAATTTGTTGTATATGCACTTATTGCAAGCCCTCCGGCAGCGCAGAATGCGGCGGTCGCAAGATGCCAAAAGCGCTCGCCTGTCCTGTCCGAGCTACGGGTCCATAGGATTGAGCTGATCGACGCGAACAGGAACGGTATCGCGGTGATGAAGCCGGTCTCTGTGTCCGTCAGCCCAAAGGATTTAACAATCTGAGGTAGCCAGAGTGTCAGACCGTAGTTCGACATATTCATGCCGAAGGCGATTGCGCTCAGTGTCAGCACCTTCGGACTCTTGAAAGCTTGCGCTATCGAGAGGAAGTCCTTGTGCTCCCCCTCCTGACGCTCGGACTCCATGCGGCGTACCAGCCAATTTCGTTCTTCTACTGACAGCCACTTTGCCTCGGACGGACGATCCGTCAGATGGAAGAAGACGACGACGCCGAGGATCGCTGCAGGCACACCCTCAATTACGAACATCCACTGCCACCCTGCGAGACCGAGGAAGCCGTGAAGATTTAACAGCATGCCGGAAACTGGCGCACCGAGAAGGATGGCGACTGGCATGCCGGCAACAAACATCCCCGTCATGCGGGCCCGATAAGTCGCCGGGAACCACCACGAGAAATACAGAATGAGTCCCGGGAAAAACCCTGCCTCGGCCGCGCCGATCACGAAGCGAAGTGTATAGAAGGACGCCGGGCCCACGACGAGCGCCATCCCCGTTGAGAGAAGCCCCCAAGTGATCATGATCCGCGTGATCCAGATCCGGGCGCCTACCTTCTGCATCGCGATGTTGCTTGGAACCTCGAACAGAACATAGCCGACAAAGAACATGCTGGCCCCGAGGCCATAGGCGACTGCCGAAAGTCCGATGCTCTCGTTCATCGTGAGAGCAGCCATTCCAACATTGATGCGGTCAAGGAAGGCAAAGAAATAGCAAATGGCCATTATCGGAATAATTCGCCATGCAACTTTGTGCATGACTGTTTTCTCAGTGGATTTTATGTCGCTATCCGCCAGATCAATGTAGGTATTCATTACTTTTACATTCCTTCAAGAATGAAGTTCTTTTTATATTACTTGCTATATTTCTTATGTCCGTGTCACGGCATTTGTAAACACATCATCGATTACTGGCGCGACGACCGGCTTGGAGAGCAGGGTGCGAGCAGGGAAGGCTATGCCGAACCGACCTCGGCTTTCGGCGACCTACTTGCTGAGGAAATTTATGAGATGTTCGGCCAGGAAATTCGGAGCTTCCTCGGGCACGTAATGACCGCAGTCCGGCACCACCAAGCCGGTCACATCCTCAGCAACAGGCCGCATCATCGGCTCCATCATGCTGCCAAGCCCGACATCGCCGCCAACGGTCAAAATGGGCGTCCTGATTTTCCGTCGCGCATGCTCACGGTTCTGTGCCATGTCGTCGAAATACGCGCGGTAGTAGCTGTTGGCGCAGCGCCATGCGCCGGGTGCCTCATAACAGCGGACATACTCGTCCATCGCTTGCTGGCTGATGGCGGCCGGGTTCGACGCCTTGGCTTGAAAAAGCCAGGACAGAAATTCGCGTTCACGTCCGGCTAGCAATGTCTCAGGTAGATCTGACAGGGCGTTGAAGAAAAAATGCCAATTCCGGCCGATGCGCTCGGGAGCGAAAGCATAGGCTTCCGCCGGCGCCAACCCAGGTACAGTCGCATCGATCAGCGCGAGCTTGCGAACACTATCGGGATAGGTCGCCACAAACGGATAACCAAGCCAGCAGCCGATATCGTGGCCAACAAAATCAAATTGGCGCCATCCCAATGCCCGTGTTAGATCATGGAGGCGCATGGCAACTGTGCCGGTGTCATAGCCATCGATCGGCTTGTCGGAGTCCCCCATCCCAGGCAGATCCACCGCGACGACTGTAAATCGCTTCGCCAGCAGCGGCATAACATGTCGCCAAGCGTACCATGTCTGGGGCCAGCCAGGGACTAAGAGAACCGGAGCGCCCTGCCCACCGGTTACGTAGTGCAGGCGGTTGCCAACCGCACCTTGTACTCGATGCTGAAAGATCCTTCCGAATTCGATTTCATTAAATTCACACATTGAGTTGTTAGCCAATCAGCGCTCGATGAATCGGATAAGTTCGCGGCAAATACCAATAGGATCTTCTTCGAGCATGTAATGACCACTTCCGACAATTGTGCCGCCTGAAACATCGGTCGCGATCGTCCGCATGACTTCCACTAGATGGTCGCCGTAGCCGCGCTCAGCGCCAAGCGCGAGTATCGGTATTTCCAAAGGACGTTCCGCTCGCCGCCGATTTGCTTCGACACCCGCCACGTTGAAGATTGTTCGGTAGTAATTGTTGATGGCGCGGAGGGCGCCGGGCGCGCTGAAGTGCCGTACGTATTGCTCGACCGCCGCGTCGTCGATTGCCCAAGGCCGCATCGCCTTGGCTCTGAACAGCCACGTGATGAACTCTCTCTCCCGCCCGCCAATCAGGAGTTCCGGTAAATCGTCCAAGCGATTAAAGCTGAAGTGCCAGTTCTGCAGTACGGTTTCGTCGCCATCCATGTCGTTCCGGGGAGTCGAGATGCCGGGTACACAGGCGTTCATCACGGCCAAGCGTTTGACGTCGTTACGCCAATCGGCCGCGTAGGCGTAAGCAAGCCACGTACCGATTCCATGGGCCGCGACGGATATCGGGCCGTCCGACAGGAGGCCTATCGTCTCTACAAAGCCGTGAATGTCAGTAGCGAGGGTCTTTAGATCGTAGCCGTCTGTGGGCCGGTCTGAGTCACCAACACCGCGCGGATCTAAAACTACAACTCGATGGCCGGACGCCACAAGCTGTGGCATGATGAAACGCCAAGCGTACCAGTTTTGTGGCCAACAGCAGGGCAACAGGAGAATGGGTGGTCCCTTGCCGCCCTCGACATAATGCAGATGGAGCCCATCGACAACGGCGGTGCCGTGGTGGAACGTTTGCCAGAACTGGCTCCAATCAATGAAGGTGGCATTAGAAATACCATCTGATATTGGAGCTTGAGCCATATACATTTACTCCCATTTCAATATCAGCAGAAGCTTTGCTTCATTTTTGTCTTTTACGGCATTGATAGCTGAACCGTGGTCTGCTCATGCCGAGCATTCGTCGTGCCCTAGAGATTGCTATCTTTATTTTTCGGATATAATAATAGCGACCTTTGATATTTCATATATCACCGCATG
>NZ_VRVA01000216.1:0-4691 GCF_008039945.1 Methylobacterium sp. WL64 | reverse complement strand
CCCGCGAAGAGCTGTCCGAACTGGAGTCCGACCATGGTGACGAGCGGGATCAGCGCGTTGCGCAGGGCGTGCTTGCCGACCACGATCCACTCCGGCAGGCCCTTGGCACGGGCGGTGCGGACGTAGTCGGCATTGAGCGCATCGATCATGCTGGCCCGCATCAGACGGCTGTATTGGGCGACGTAGACGATGCCGAGGGTGAGCATCGGCAGGACCAGATGTTCGGCCACATCGAGGGCGTGGGCGAGGCCGCGCCGCGGCGTCGCCACATCCTCCATCCCAGCGACCGGCAGAACCGGCCACAGGGAGGCGAACACCACCAGCAGCATCAGGCCGGTCCAGAAGACCGGTGCGGCATTGCCGGCGATCGCCACCAGCGAGACGACGTGACTGAGGAGGCCGTTCGGTTTGCGCGCGCTCAGGATCCCGAGGCCGGCGCCGATCAGCACCGCGAGGGCGAGGGAACTCAGAACGAGCAGGGCGGTGGCTGGCAGCCTGCCGAGGATGAGGCGCGAAACCGGCTCGTTGAAGTAGAACGAGTAGCCGAGGTCGCCCTTCGCCACCTTGCCGACATAGGTCGCGAGCTGTTCGGGGATGCTGCGATCGAGGCCGTAGCGCGTGCGGATCTCGGCCATGATCTCCGGCGAAGCACCACCCATCTCTCCGGCGATCACCTGCGCCGGGTCACCGGGTGCCGCCTGGATCAGCAGGAAGTTCAGCACCACGACGGCGAGCAGCAATCCGACCGCGTTCAGCGCGGTCGCACCGAGGCTGCGCAGAGCCGTCATCTCTCGGCTCCCGCGGCGCCTTGCGCCCAGGCGACCTCGTCGAGGGGTGAGAGCGGGCCCCAGATCGACAGCGGCAGATTGGTCAGGCGCTTGTCGTAGACCGCCTTGTAGGGCGTGAGGTTGAGGTAGGCGATCGGCGCATCGGACACGACGATCTTCTGGAAGTCATCGTAGAGCGTCTTGCGCTTGGCGACGTCGGTCTCGATTGCGGCCGCGTTAAGCAATTCGTCGACTTTTGGATTCTGGTATTGCTGGGTGTTCGACCAGATTACGCCTTTGCGAATGTTGGTCGACAGGTAGGTTCGCGCCACGCCGATCACGGGGTCGCCCCAATTGAAGACGTTGTCCATGGTCAGGTCGAAATCGAAGTTCGAGACGCGCTGCGCCCAGGTCGGGAAGTCCGGCGCAGCCCGGACCTGAAGGGCGATGCCGATCCGCTTGAGGCCGGCCCGCAGGTATTCGGCGACGTTGCGCTGCTGGTCGTTGTCGTTGGGGATGTAATCGATGGTGAGCTGAAGCCGCGTGCCGTCGGCCCCTTTCTTCAGCCCGGCCTCGTCGAGCAGGCTCTCCGCCTTGGCGATGTCGAGCTTGTACGGGTCGACGGCCGGCTCGTAGAACGGCGAGCCCGGCACGATCGGGCCGGTGGCGGGCTTCGCCACGCCGCCGAGCAGCTTGCCCGTGATGAAGTCGCGGTTGGCGGCAAGAGCGATGGCCCGGCGCACCCGCACGTCGTCGAGCGGCTTCTTCCCGCAATTGAAGGCCAGCCAGTTGATCGGGCCGATCCCCTCGAAGCCGCGATCGGTCACCGTGAGGGTCTGCGCCTTGCTCAGGCGCTCGATGTCCCGCACCGAGGACAGGAACGGCAGCATCCCGATCTCGCGCCGTTCGGTGGCGATGACGAGGCTGTTCTGGTCCGGCAAGATTCGGTAGACAAGCCGCGCGAGCTTGGGCCGCCCGGCGATGAAGAACTTGTCGAACCGCTCGAGCTGGATCGACTCGCCCTGCTTGTACGCGACGAACTTGAACGGGCCCGATCCGACCGGCTTCAGGTTGGCCGGATGGGTCTTGATGTCCTGCCCGTCGCCGTAGACGTGCTTGGGCAGGATCGGCATCAGGCCGGGTGACATGGCCAGCAGCAGCGCCGGATGCGGCCGCGAAAGCCGGATCACGACGGTATGGGCGTCGGGGGTCTCCACGGTCGAGACCGGCTCCAGCATGGTCTGGAACGGGTGGTTCGCCTTGATCACCCCGATCGAGAAGGCGACATCCTCCGAGGTCAGCGGATGGCCGTCGTGGAACACGGCATCGCTCACGAGGTGGAGCGTCACGCTGAGGTTGTCGGGGGCGACCTCCCAGAACTTCGCCAGATAGGGAAGCGGGTTCCACGCGTCGTCGTAACGCAGCGGGCTCGCGAAGATCTGCGTCGAGACCATCCCGGTGGCGATACCGGACTGCACCGCGCCATTGAAATGGCGCGGCACCTGGTTGGTGCCGATCACCAACGGCGCGTTCGCGTCGTCGGCCAAAGCCGCGGGCAAACCGAGGATCGGGGAGGCCAAGGGGGCGGTCAACACCGCGAGGCCGGCGCCGAGGAGCGTGCGTTTGGTCAGTCGCATCCGAGTCGGTCTCCGTGGGGGATCTGCGGCGGGAGCAGCGCGGCGTCGAGGAGATCGCTCAGCGTCGGACCGGCCTCCGTGTCGGCCGCTGCGATGCCCACGAGTTCGATGCCGCCCTGTGCAGCCTCCGGCAGCGGCGAGAGGCTCCACCGGCGCCCGACCATCTGAAGCAGGTGCATCCCGGAGGCGTCGCCCAGTCGGACCCGGCCCTTCAGGCGCAAGAGCGGGGTCGGCATGCCGGCGAGTGCGCGTCCGAGACCGGCGCGGTCGAACGTCCCCGTGCGCCGGTAGAGCAGGCGCTGGAACGTGTCCTCGTGCGTGACCGCTTCGGCACGCAGCCGGGAGGAGCCCCGCCCCGCCGATCCCGGGGCCTCGCCGCCGAGGGCGAAGAGCGCCTCCGGCAGCGCCGCCGCCACGGTGTCGACCACCGGGACATCGGGCGCGAGGGCAGCGAGCGTGGCGTGCGACGCCGCGAGGCCGATTGCATCCACGAGATCGCGCTTGTTCAGCACCAGGATGTCGGCCGCGCGGATCTGGCGGGCGATCGTGTCGCCCATCCGCGGATCGGCGGCGAGGGCGGGCAGGCGCTCGGCATCCACCAGCACGACGACGCCGCGCAGGACGAGGCCAGGCTCCACCAGGGCGATCTCCGCGATGGCGCCGGGATCGCCGACACCGCTGGCCTCGATGACGATGTGATCGAAGGGTTCGGGCTCGGCGAGCACGCGCATCAGCGTGTCGAGGAATCCGTCGGCCAGACTGCAGCAGACGCAGCCATTGGTCAGCCGCAAAGTCTGCCCGTCATGGTCGCGGATCAGGCCGGCATCGACGTTCACCGCGCCGAAATCGTTGACCAGCACGGCGTAGCGGCCCTGCGCGCCGGCGAGCAACCGGTTCAGCAGCGTCGTCTTGCCGGCGCCGAGGAAGCCGCCGACCACCGTGAGCGGGCAGCGCGTCGCGGGGGCGCGAAGCTCCTGCCTCATACCGACGGCACCGCGAAGACGCGGCCGCCCAGTACCGTGGCGTGGACCGGAATGTCCTTCAGGGTCTCTGGCGGCGTCTCGAACGGATCCGCCTCGAGGACGGCGAAGTCGGCGAACTTCCCGGCTTCGATGGAGCCGACGCAATGGTCCATCCGGAGGGTGTAGGCGGCCCCCAGCGTCACGGCGTGCAGAGCCTCGGCGACGCTCAGCCGTTCGTCGGGGCCGAGCACACGCCCCGACGACGTGGTCCGGTTGACGGCGCACCAGGCCGTGAAAAGCGGCCCCAGTGGCGTCACAGGCGCGTCCGAGTGGATCGCGAGCGGGATGCCGAGGCGCGCCGCGCTCCCGGCGGCGTCGATCCGGGCCGCGCGTTCCGGCCCCATGGTCAGATCGTGGTGGGCATCGCCCCAGTAATAGAGATGGTTCGAGAACAGGTTGAGGCACAAACCCAGCGCCTTGATCCGGCGCAGCTGTGCCTCGGTCGCCATCTGGCAGTGCTGGAGCGTGTGCCGGTGGTCGGGACGCGGATGGGCGATCTGCGCCTTCTCGACCGCGTCGAGGGCCGCCTCGGTGGCCTCGTTGCCGTTGGTGTGGATGTGGAGCTGGATGCCGGCGGCGTGGTAGACACCCACGATCCGGTCGAGGTCGTCCGGGGCGACGTACCAGAGGCCATTTGGTGCGCCGTTATGGTAGCCGGGCGGCAGGAGCCGGGCGGTGAAGCCCTGGATCGAACCGTCGACGACGATCTTCACGATGCCGAAGCGCAGGCGGTCGGTGTTGGCGGCATTGAGGCGGCCGATCTTGGCGACGCCCTCTTCCGGCGCACAGGAGACCGAGGCCAGCGCCGGCACGATCCGCACCGGCAGGCCGTCGACGCAGGCGGCCCGATAGACCGCCACGGACGCCTCCGTAAGGTCGTTGTGCAGGTCCGCGATGGTGGTGATGCCCTGGAGCTGCGCGGCGGAGCCGAACCGGGCGACATCGGCCGCATCGAGATGCCCGCTCATCGGGTTGTAGCCGAGCGCTCGGAATAGGCGCAGCCGGGCGGCGATGCCCTGCAACTCGCCCGACGGGGTGCCATCCGCCAGCTTCGGCACACCATCGATCGCGGTGGTGGCGTCGAAGCCCGCCATCTCCAAGAGGAGGCTGTTGACGTTGGTGATGTGCAGGCTGGCATGGTGGACCATGACCGGCCGGGTTGTGGAGACCCGATCGAGATCGTGCCGGGTCAGGCGTGCGCCGCCGAGATGCAGCGGATCGAAGCCCCACCCGTAGAGCAGCTGGTCCGGGTCGGCGATGGACCG
>NZ_VRVA01000215.1:0-4696 GCF_008039945.1 Methylobacterium sp. WL64 | reverse complement strand
GAACTGGAACATGCCTCGGCGGAAGGCCCTGACCGAAGAACAGCTATCCAGCGTTGATATGGCTAAGCTTGAGCCTTCGGCCAAACTGTATAACGCCTTGCGCCTCCGCGCCTATCGCGCCCGCAAAAAGGCCGGCAACCTAGATTTTTAAAGTGATTGTTCACTTGAAAAAATGACGGTTCGCTGGCATGTTGCGCCTGGGTCCGACTCTGGACCCTTGGAGCAATCCCCATGGCTGACAAGACTCCATCGTGGACCGCGTCCGCGACCAACGACGCGCGCGTAAACAGACCTGCCCCTGTGATCTCTCCCGGCGCATCGACGCAGGAGCGCCAGGTCAAGAACGCCACTTTCAACGCCGAAAAACGCAAAGGCTGAACCGAACCGTGGCGGGCCACGGTCGGCCCGCCACGTCCTCAATGCCCGGTTTTCGGGGAGGTCGGCGTCATGGGAAAAGTCATTCGCAAGACCAACGCCGCCAAGCCGAAATACCGGCACACTAACGCCGTTGAGGCGTGCCTGGCCGAGATTGCTAAAATCTGCCGCCAGGAGGCCGCCGTGCGCTGCAGGATCAAGCGGCAACTGACGCAACACTTACGCACACGATACCGTCCATCATGACCCATCCCCGCGACGGCCCCGCCGTCGCATTCTTCAGCCAGCCATCGGCAGGTGCAATCATGTTAGGCCCAGACCAATCCCCCCAATTCGGCGCGGGCTTTAGCCCCGCCGCGCAGCAGATGCAGAAGCCGGCCCTTGTTCGGGTTCTGAACGTCGCCCGCATTCTTACGTCAACCGGAGCCCTGTTCGGCGTCAGCTTCATGGCGTTGCAGGTGGTCATGCCGGTCGGCAACAAGCCATCCGACTGGTTGGGCGAAACTTACGGCCTGATCGAAAGTGCTGAGGCCGAGGCGAAGCGTATCGCCATAGTCGAAACGGCGCGGCGGACAGCAGAGGAGACGGCCCGCGAGCAGGGCAAGGTGCAGATGGAAATAGAAATCTTGAAGCATCAGATGCAAACGTTGCATGAAAGCTATGAGGGTCAAATTCAGCAGGCCAATATAGCCGACTGGCTTTGCACCTTGGGACAGGCAGTCCCCGACGACATGCTCAATAACGACACACGCAAGATCGTCGGAGCGTTGCGCAAGACCTGCGGCTTTGCCGATGCCATCCGCCGGCAGCAGCAGGAAGAATACGCAGAACTAGCCATGCGTAACGCCGCGCTCATCGCCCGTAGTGACACCCTGCACCGCAAGTACAACGAGGCCGCCGCCATTGCTCACCGTGGCGACCTCAACCGCAGCCGTAACCGCATTGTGGTCGATTGAGGTGGGCCATGGCGAAGAACGCACAGAGCGGTCAGCGGGCGTCCATCGCCCGCACAAGCCGGGTTCGGCAGGAACGGGCTGACAAAGCCGAACAGCAGCGCGCAGCGGCCGCCCGGCCGACCGCGCAGTGGAAGGAGCAGGAGCGCAAGGTTGAGGAGCGTAAGATCGCCGATCGCGCCGCCGCTGCCGAGAAGGCGGCGGCGCAGAAGGCCGAGGCGGAACGTAAGCGGGACGATGCCGCCAAGGTCGCGCTGAAACGGGTCGAGGACAACAAAAAACGCACCGAACAGCGCCGCCAGGCCCAGTTACAGGCCGACGCAAAACGCACCTTCAACCGTCAGGCCGAGGACAAACGGGCGGCAGCGGCAGAGGCGCAGAAAGTGGCGGCTACCAAGAGAGCCGAGGCGTACATGGCGGCGCGTGAGAAAGCGCAACAGGCCGATGTATTGGCTAGCCAGCGCCACACCACCAGCCAAATCCGCAACCTGCACCGGAAGGAGATGCAGTCGCACCGCCAGAACGCGGCAGAGGGTCATATCCTGCATGCTGCAAAAATGGGGTCGATCGACGCCGCCGAGCGGCGCGACCTGAAGGCCCTCGATCAGCAGCGCGGCAGCATCGCCGGCCGCGTTGCTTCCATCGTCCGCCCCGGCCATTTTGCGCAGCAGGAAAAGACCATCAAGGATCGTCACGAGGCCGACCGCATGCAGAAACACCGTGACCACGAAGCGTTCAAGGAACGTCAGTCCGAGAACGCCCAGAAGGCGCGGTTGCGTCAGGTTCAGGAACGGAAATGGCAAATGGAACTGCACCGTTTCGAGAGCATCGCGCAGCGCCACGCGCAGCAGACGAACCGCGCGGCTTTGGTCGAGGAACGGCGTTGCGACTTTACGCGAGCCACGCAGCGTGAACAGACTCGTGAGCAGAGCCAGGACCGCGATCAGACCCAGCAGCAGGGTATGCAGCGGACGCGCACGCCGGCCTGACCGGATGACTTGAGGGAGGGGGCATGTTCTGGAAGGCCAAGCCCCCTCCCCCGGCTCCTCCCTTGATTTACGCCGGCGATGCCATCGCCGATTTTCCTCGAGGCGTGGCAGCGGCTGGCAATGACCGGCCGACCGCAACCGCCCGTTGGTTGTCCTCGAACGAGTTGGCGCTCCGCGTGCCAAAATGGCAGCCCGGCATGTTCCTCATCGGCCGCGACGAGATCGGCCGGCCCTACGGCATCAAGGACGACCGGCATATCCTGACCGTCGCCGGCAGCCGCGCCGGCAAGGGCGTGTCCCTGATCGTGCCGAACCTCCTGTTCTGGCCGGGGAGTTGTCTGGCCATCGATCCCAAGGGCGAGCTTGCGACGCTGACCGCGTCGCGCCGGTCCGCCCAGGGATCGGAATGGTCCCTCCCCATGGACCCCGGACAGGGCAAGGTGTTCGCCCTCGATCCGTTCCAGCGCGTTTCCGGTCCGGCCGCCTATTTTCGCGCCGCCTTCAACCCCCTGGCTGACCTCGATCCGCAGACCGAGCGCGGCATCGACCTGTCATGGATGATCGCGGATGCGCTCGTGATGCAGTCGAAGGGCGACGGCGCATTCTGGACCCAGAGCGCGCGCGCCTTTCTGCGTGGCCTGATCCTTTACGTCGCGGCGACGGAGCCGCAGGCATCCAAGACCCTGATCCGTGTCCGCGAGCTGCTGACCCAGCCAAAGGACGAATTTGATGCGATGCTCGAACATATGGTGGCGCAAGGCGACCTGATCGCCGCGTCCGCCAATGCCATGACCAACCGGGCGGCGGTCGAACGCGCGTCCGTCCGTTCGACGTGCGAGACGCATACCGCCTTCCTTGAAGGCCCGTCGATGCAGCGCGTGCTGCGGGCATCGGACTTCAGGCTGGAGGATCTGAAATCCGACCGCGTGACGGTCTACCTGTCCCTGCCGGCGACCAAGCTTGCCACGCACGGCCGTTGGCTGCGCATGATGGTGGCGCTTGCCATGGATGCCATGGAGCGCACCGGACCCGCCCCGGCCGGCAAGCCGCCCGTCTTGTTCGTCCTCGATGAATTCGCCGCCCTTGGCCATATGGAGACGGTCGAGTCCGCCGCTGGCCAGATCGCCAGTTTCGGCGTGAAACTGTGGCCGATCGTGCAGGACGTGACGCAGTTGCAGCGCGACTACGACAAGGCCTGGGAGACGTTCATGGGGAACGCCGGCCTTCTCACCTTCTGGGGCAATACCGACCTCACCACAACCGATCATATCGCCAAGCGGCTTGGCGATACCGAAGTGATCCGCACCGTTGTGAATAACTCAGAAACGTGGGCGCGCACGTCCGGCCGCGCCCTGCCGGACCTGCTCGGTGTCTTTGGCGGCATGAACAACGCGATGACCAACGCCAATGAGAGTCAGTCGGGCGGGCGGACCGTGAACCAGCAGATCGTGCGCGGCCCGCTTATGGCGCCGGACGAGATCGCCCGGCACTTCGCGCGCGACGCCGGCAACATCTTGGCCGCCATCGCGCGTCCGAATTTGCCGCCCTTCGCGCTGCACCGCTTTTCCTACTTCGGGGAGGAGGACGCCGCCCTGTTCGGGGGGTTGTACGATCCGATGCCGGAGCAGAAGCCGCCGCATACGACGGCCGCAGAGCGCAAGCTGCGCGACGGGGACAAGCTCTGGCATGTCCCCGTCCAGTGAAGCAGGCAGGGGGCTTTCCTCACGCGCGACGCCCTCGCCGCCTGTCGGCCGGCGAGCTGACTTGCCATTCTGGCAGCCCTTCACAGGGCATCGTCGTGCGGGAGGAAAGCCCAAATGCGCACTTAAGTCAGAATTGCAGGGGACGGCCGGGCAGAGCCCTAACAGCAACATGCTGTTTCGCCCCCTTCAATTCTGCAACCGGCAACGGAGTTGCCTCGTGCGACCTGCGGTGCCCGATCGGTCCATGGACCGATGGCTGTCCTTCGGCCAGCTTATGCGCGCCCCTGACGGGTCGCACATCATGATGACTGTGGAGAGGACCAGACGACGGAGCTGAAAGGATGCGGGTTCTCGAATTGACCGCCCATGTCCAGAGGATCAGACGCCGCGACGGTGCATCCGCCACGGCCGCAGCAGCTTATCGATCGTGCGACGTGATCCGGGACGAGCGGACGGGCATCGTTCACGACTACCGGCGCAAGGGCGGGTTAGAAGGCACCGGCCTGGCTGTCCCGAAAGGCGCACCGGAATGGGCGGGCGACCGGGGGCAGTTGTGGAACGCGGCCGAGATGCGGGAACGCAACGGGCCACGGGGACCGAACGCCAATGCCTTCCGTCAGGATGCGATTGTCGCCCGAGAATTCATGTTCGGATTTCCCGCCGAGCTGTCCCAGGC
>NZ_VRVA01000214.1:0-4848 GCF_008039945.1 Methylobacterium sp. WL64 | reverse complement strand
ACCGGTCCTGCCAGGGCAGGTCGTCGAACGTCCGCCAATACCTGCTGTGCACCCGCACTGACGCCCGCCCGCAGACCCGACAGCAGGCTTGGGCTGCCGTGGTTCGGGCGGTGATCAGCAACCCGGACGTGTCCAGCGTCAGACCATCGATGTGCAGGCCGTCCGGGACCGACGGCAACGACGGGTTCGAGATCGGCATCGCACTGCCCTCGGGCCAACATGCGAATCAACATCCAAACCACCGCTCAGCACCGAAAGTGCGGAAGAACCACGTTCCAACGCTTTTTGACACCGATGATTGGTTCGACAACCAGAGCGGGACCGCTGATCAGCAGGAGGGCGACGAGGGTGTGGTGCATCCCGAAGCGACAGCTCATTCGCGGTTTCCAGCAACCGGATTATGCAGAAGTGTCCGCCTGAGTTGGCCCATCGCTTGCGACACCCCAACGGTTCCGTCTAACCAATCTCACCAGCCGGCATCCACTGGCAAACGCCGCGAGGAGCTTTCTTCGTTCAAGCGATGGCGAGACGACGGTAGGTTTCAACGAACGCTTCGGCCGCCTCGCGGGTCATATCAGTCACAACAAGCCCCGGAGCGTGGACCGTCCAATGCCCGTCCCTGCCCTCTGAAATGTTGATTTCGGCCATAACGCCCCTCTCAGTAGCCGAGGAGCAAACTGGTTATGACCTGACAGTTCCCTGAACGAGCCGGATCAGTGCCGATGGCGTAGGGGGAAGTGAGGGTCGTAGGTCTCGTTGCCTGCGCCGACCGAGGCTTTCTTCACCTGACGCTGCTTGGGGAAATGGGGATCGTAGAGATCCTGCGGGGTATCGCGCTGTTTGGGCTTCACCGCCTGTTCGTTGACGTATCCGGTAGCTGTGCTCATGGCTTACAATCCAACATTGTCCGGCGGACCGTATAGGCCGGCATCCGTTGAGAGGCTGTTGCTCGTCGGCCATAGATTCGTGCCGAAACGTTATGAGCTCGCCTGGCGGAGCGCCGCGTGGGCTTTCTTTTGGCTTGGAGCGCGGTATGGTCACTGCAATTTTTAACTTCCCCTGACGTTTTGCAAGGATGCGCCGCAGGAATGCTCACACGGCGGAACTGAGCGTGGAGTGGGTAAGATCCCGTTCGGTCTTGATTATCCAGCCGCTCGCCCGTGTCCCGGCGAACGACGCCGCCATCGATAAGCCGCTTGAACGGGCTGGCCTTACCGCCCGAAAGCGACCGGCGATGCAAGACCGTGATGACTGCGCGCTGATCGCGGACTCGGCGTACCCTCGCGATCACGCCGACGTCGACCACCGTCTTGGCTGCATGACAGGGCTTGCACAGGACCTGACAGTTCCCGAGCGACGCATCCTCGGTCAAGGCTGCTGGCACGAGGTGGTCATAGTGGAAGCGCCCAACTTGCAGGGTACACGGGCAGCGGCTGCCGTCGGTCAACATACACCCTCGCCGGATTCGACGGCTGTCCCGAGAGCACGAGCGGTGGCATCAAAAAGGGAACGCACGATTGGGATGAGGCTGTGACGCCACGGCGGATTTATGCGGGTCAAGCATCAGCCGCCTGTACAGTAAATTCCCAGATCTGCGGCCCCATATCTGACCAAGGTTGTCCCGACAAATCAGCCTTATTAGAACGAGCAAGCCCACGATTGGGAAGCTGGATGCGACAATTCGGGGATTGAAGCCTGCAGCTAGTGCGGCCTGGCTGGTTCCAGCTGCTGCGGGGGTAGCCCCTCATCAGCGAAGTGCGTCACGGCAACTTCCGCTCACGAAACCGGATACCGGCCCCGCCTCCGTTCTCGGGGATGAACTCCAGTCCGGCAGACTCGAAAACGTGCCGTAGCAATTCAAGCGTGGAGCGCTTGCCATCGCCGTTCTCAGCCCGATTGAGGGTGTTGCGATGGAGACCAGTCTTTTCGGCGATCATTGGGTTGGACCAGCCGAGGGCAGCCTTTGCCATCCGGATTTGCTCAACGGTAATCACAGCGTTCGGTTGATCGTCTGCGTCCATGTGCTATCAGCATCATTAGTGGGTTGACAGCACAAATCGGCTGCCTCATAGTGTGCTGGTAGCACAGCAACGAGGCAACCGTCGATGTTCCTTCGCCAGATCTCCTGGAACGCCGCACTACGCAACGTTCGCGACGACCGCGCCAAGATCCTGGCTGGCCTGCTTGCCGCCAAAGCCTCCATCAACATGACCGTCCGCTACGACCGTCACCCGCTGGTCATCGCGGGCGAGTTCGACCTGTCTGCCATCATGCGGGCGGCAACCAAGGCCGCTCACCTCCACCAGGCCCGGTTCGGCTGCTCCTGGGCTAACGCCATGTCGGTGGCGCTCAAAGCCGCCTGGGGCGCCGCCAAGCTCGCCCGTCACATGGCCACACACTGAGGGGAGGGGGCCATGAACCACGCACTCCCCCTCGTCCTACGCTCGCCAACCCAGCGTCTCGCCCACGCTCGGGAGGATCACGCGACCTGTCTCGTCCTGGCCGCCGCGTACCGCGTCCGCCTCATCCGCGCCGACGGCGATCCCGCAGACCTACGCCAGCGCCACACGTGGGCCATCGGCCACGCACGGACGCTCCGTAAGCGGTTCCCCGGCGTTCTGAGCGCCTCGCAGGCCTAACCGGCCTCCGACCAAAGCACCGGCCGCCTTTGACCTACCGCCACGAGCCCCATTCGGAGCTCGAACGATGACCTATGCTCGCATCCCCGATTTCAGCCAGTCCGTAGCAGGCTGTGGGACATGGCGGCCGGCTCGATCCGCTCAGCACGCCGACGCGACAACTCGACCTGGCACGGGCAGCGAACCCGCACCCAGCTTCTCGTCCCCGAATTCAGCAGCGAGGCAAACCATGGCTCAGAAGAGATCGCGCATTCGCGCGGATAACCCCGAACGCCCAACAGTGGCGTCATTAGCCCTTCAAGTGAAGCTCGTCGCCCGTGAGGACGACGCAGAGTTGAGGGGCCTGATCGAACGCTATGAGCAACTCCTGTGTGATTGGGAGGGGCTAACCAACCGGGCGCTCAAAGCGCTCGCCGTCCGGCCGAACCCTCACGATGAGCGTGGCGATGCCGTACGTCGCTCTTGAGGACGTCGGCACGACGAAGCGCCGATCGTTATCGGGGCGCCGCCGGCTCGAGGTTTGGGAGAAGACTGCCGGCACCTGCATCCTGTGTGATCGACGGATCGACGGCGTGCGCGAGCGATGGATCGTCGAACACATCCGGGCCCTCGAGCTCGGTGGGATGGATGACATCGACAACATGGGCCCCGCGCATGAGGCTTGCGGTCGAGAAAAGACGCGTGATGATCACGCCCGGACCGCCGAGGCGAAGCGCCAGAAGATCCGCCATTTGGGCGCCACCGTCGTCGCTCGGCCGATGCCGGGTTCGCGGGCAGGCCCCCTCAAGCGAAAGGTCAACGGCACCGTGGTCCGTCGCGACGCTGCCGCTCGCATTCCCAGCCATGCTGAGCTGGAACCGGAGCAGGGAAGGGCTGCGAGCCTTGATCCAAGCCGGTTGTCAGTGGATGCCGGGGCCAAACCGAAGAATCGGCTTTGTCATCGGCCCATGACTTCCGCTAAAGAGAACGAGGCAAGAACGGTAAATCAGATGTCGCATCGACCGAGGCCGGCGAGAAGTAGACCGACAGCGGATGCAGCTGCATCAGACGAGGTGATGCCGGTGATCCCGATCCATCTCGCCTTCCTGTTTGCCGAGCGTCCGCTTCTACCAGGAGAGGACGAAGAGCAATACGACGCGCTCCAGAGCAGCCTTGTTCAGCAGATCAAACCGGCCGATGCTATTGAGGTAATCTGGGTCAAAGATATTCTCGATCTCATTTGGGAGGCCAAACGGTTGCGCCGCTGGCGCCGAGATATTCTGGTTCAAGCTCGCCTGGAAGCAGTCGAAGACCTAATTCTCCCAGTCATCAATAGTATACATCCGTTAATTCGGAATAGCGCTACGGATCCGACACCCGGTTCACTTGCAGCAGGCTGGGTGACGGGAAATGAAACTCAAGAACAGGAGGTTAACAGAATGCTTTCGGCTCGCGGCCTCACGTCTTCTGACGTTGCAGCACGCAGTTTTCTGGTGAACTTACATGCAATTGAGCGCATTGATCGTCTATCGTCGTTAGCCGATCAACGTCGTGACGCACTCTTACGTGAGATCGAGCGGAAGCGGACGAGCTTTGCGCAGCGCGCGCGCACGGCCGCGGACATCCTTGATGTCGAGCACACAGAGATTTTGTGAAGCTGCTTCAAGGTTGAGGCGACCATGACGTCTGAGCGCGCAACCCGTGCCAATCGCCGCAACGCTCAGGCCAGCACCGGCCCCCGCACACGGGCAGGTAAGGTCCGAGCCAGACAGAATGCCCGTAAGCACGGCCTTTCTGCGACGGACCCTAATCCTGCAATATCGCCGGAGATCGAACGTCTCGCTCAGCTGATTGCGGATGAATGTCACGCTGGTACAGCCGCTCTAGGAGCTGCTCGAGATGTTGCCGAGGCGCAGCTTCAGCTCCAACGGGTCCGGACATTCAAGACCGCGCTGCTACGAAACACCGCGCTGGCTCCTGGAAGCTGTACGGACGACGATGAGCGTCCGCCTGACGAGCTCCTTCTGGAACTCTTCCGGCAGCTTGAAAGTCTGGATCGGTACGAACGTCGAGCCATGTCGCGACGGAAACTCGCAGTCCGTCGGCTCAACGAGTTTTTTGCTTAAATGCGTGGTGACGGAATTCAATTCTTTAGAAAAATCGATCGAATTAGTCAATTATCCATATATAACGGAGTAAACGAGTGCCACATGCAGCTATATAATATTAC
>NZ_VRVA01000213.1:0-4865 GCF_008039945.1 Methylobacterium sp. WL64 | reverse complement strand
CCTCAGATGGGTTCGATCCCCCCGCCGCCCCCCGAGCCCGATGGACATCGAAGCCCTGCGGACCTCCACCCTCGCCTTCGTCGAGGCGCACAAGGTCTGGACGCCGCTGATCGCCGGGGGGCTCGCCTTCTGCGAGTCGATCGCGATCCTGTCGCTGTTCGTGCCGGCCACCGTGATCCTGATCGGCATCGGCGCCCTGGTCGGGGGGGCCGACATCCCGCTCTGGCCGGTGATCGGCGCCGCCGCCCTGGGGGCCGCGCTGGGGGATTGGCTCTCCTACGAGGCCGGGCGCTGGGTCGGGCCGGGCGCCCGCACCAAGTGGCCGTTGCGGCGCTACCCCGACCTCGTCGCCAAGGCGGAACGCTTCATCGGCCGCTGGGGCATCGCCGCGGTGGCGCTGGGGCGCTTCTTCGGGCCGGCCCGGGCCCTGGTGCCGCTGCTCGCCGGCACCCTCGGGCTGGCGCGGCTGCCGTTCCAGCTGGCCAATGTCGGCTCGGCGCTGGTCTGGGCCTTCGTGCTGCTCGCCCCCGGGGCCGGGCTGCTCGCCTGGCTCGACCGGTGATCCGGTCGGCCCGCTGATGCGCCGCTTCCCGCCGGAGCGCATCGTCTGCCTCACCGAGGAGACCGTCGAGACCCTGTACCTTCTGGGTGAGGAGGACCGGATCGTCGGCGTCTCGGGCTACGCGGTGCGCCCGCCCCGGGTCCGGCGGGAGAAGCCCCGGGTCTCGGCCTTCACCAGCGCCGACATCCCAAAGATCCTGGCCCTGGCGCCGGACCTCGTCCTGGCGTTCTCCGACCTCCAGGCCGACATCGTCGCCGATCTCGCCCGCGCGGGTATCGCCGTACACCTGTTCAACCAGAGGGATGTGGCGGGCTGCCTCGCTATGGTCCGCACCCTGGGGGCCCTGGTCGGGGTCCCGGAGCGGGCGGACGCGCTCGCACGGTTCTTCGAAGAATCCCTGCATTCCGCCGCCGCACAGGCCCCGACCCGGCCCAGACTTCGCGTTTACTTCGAAGAGTGGGACGCGCCGATGATCTCCGGAATCGGCTGGATCTCCGAATTAATCGGCTTCGCCGGCGGCCAGGATGTGTTCCCCGAACTCAGCCGGCAGCCGGCCGCGAAGGACCGGATCGTCACCGCCGACCAAGTGATCGCCGCCGCCCCCGACGTGATCCTGGCCTCCTGGTGCGGCAAGAAGGTCAACGTCGACCGCATCCGCGCCCGCCCCGGCTGGGACGCGATCCCGGCGGTGCGGATCGGCCGGATCCACGAGATCAAGGCCCCGCTGATCCTCCAGCCGGGCCCCGCCGCGCTCACCGACGGGTTCGCTGCGATCCAGGCCTTCCTGGCTTAAGCCTCTGAATTCAAGTGGATGTTCATTCCGGGTGGCGGGGGCGATGCCGCGCCGCAGGTGACGGATCGGTCGCGGTTCGGCAGGATGTCCCGATTCGACACAGGCGCATCCCGCAACCGCATGTCCGCTTCCCTCGGCCTCCCCGCGCTCCCGGCGGGCGACGTGATCCTGCCCCCCGACAGACGGCAATCGCCGACCGCCCTGCGGATCCAGCGCGGCGTGCGCCGCCTGTTCTCCGAGATGGGCTGCGTCACCCTGCCGGAATTCTCCCTGGTCAACGGCCGCCGCGCCGACGTGATTGCCCTGTGCGGCGCCGGCCGGCTCACCATCGTGGAGATCAAGTCGAGCGTCGCGGATTTCCGCGCCGACAGAAAGTGGCCTGATTACAGGGACTTCTGCGACCGGTTCTTCTTCGCGATCCCCGAGGACGTGCCGGAATCGCTGATCCCGAAGGCATGTGGCCTGATCGTCGCCGACGCCTACGGCGCCGGCATCCTGCGGGAAGCCCCGGAGCACCCGCTCAGCGGCCCCCGCCGCAAGGCCGTCACCCTCCGCTTCGCCCACAGCGCCGCCCGCATCCTCCACGCGCTGGCCGACCCGGGCGCTGTGCGGGAAGGGGCGCTTTAACGAGGGATTTCAACGGGTAAGCCCTTTGGGGGGGCGGTGGCGGAGCCCCGGGACCTGCAAGGCTTTGCTCTATACCCACAACAGGTCTTGGACCTTTTGAAACCCTGACGTTTTCGTGAAGACTGCGCTATGGGCGGGTGATGACGCCCGTTGCCCTGTTCGAATTGATTCTCGCGCTCCTCGGGGCGGCCCTTCTGCTGTCGCTCGCAGCCGGACGGCTCGGGTTTCCCCCGGCCGCCGCCCTGGTGCTGGGCGGCATGGCGCTGGCGGTGGCGCCGGGCCTGCCGGCCTTCGATCTCGATCCGGACCTGATCATGGTCCTGTTCCTGCCGCCGCTGCTGCTCGAATCGGCCTATTTCACCGTCTGGCGCGACTTCCGCGCGAGCCTCGGCGCGATCCTGTCGCTCTCGCTCGGGGCGGTGCTGTTCACCACCCTGGTGGTCGGGCTCGTCGCCCACGCGGTGGTGCCGGCCCTGCCCTGGGCCGCCTGCTTCGCGCTCGGCGCCATCGTGTCGCCGCCGGACGCGGTCGCCGCCAAGGCGGTGCTGGCCCGGATCGCCCTGCCCCGCCGGATGGTCACGGTCCTGGAGGGCGAGAGCCTCGTCAACGACGCCTCCGGCCTCGTGCTCTACCGGTTCGCCGTTGCGGCGGCGCTGACCGGCAGCTTCAGCGTCTGGGCGGCTGCGGGCAGCTTCGCCTGGCTGGCGGTGGCGGGCGTCGCGGTCGGGCTCGCCTGCGGCCTGGCGGTGAACGCGCTGGTGCGGCGCCTGCACGACGCCAACGCCGTGGCGGTACTGAGTTTTCTGGCTTCCTACGCCGCCTACCTCGCCGCCGAGGAGGTCCACGCCTCCGGGGTGCTCGCCGTGGTCGCGTGCGGGCTGATGATGGGCGGGCGCGAGCACGAGACCTTCGATGCTCATGTCCGGCGTCACGCCGTGTCGGTGTGGGAATTCGTGGTCTTCGTGCTGGAGGCCCTGGTCTTCGTGCTGATCGGGCTGGCCCTGCGCGGCGTGCTGGCCCGGTCCGGTGGCGACCTCGGCGCGCTCGCCACCGGTCTGCCGCTGGCGGTCACCGTCACGGTCGCATGCGTGACCGCGCGGCTGCTGTAGGTGTTCCCCGCCGTCTACCTGCGGCGGACCCTGTCGGCCCGGGTTCGCGCCCAGGAGCCCCGCCCGGACCCGCGGGTGCCGCTGATCATCGGCTGGGCCGGCATGCGCGGGGTGGTGACCCTGGCCGCTGCCCTGGCACTGCCGGTGGACTTTCCGGGCCGTGATGCGATCCTGGTGGCGGCCTTCGCGGTGATCCTGTTCACGGTCCTGATCCAGGGCACGACGCTTGGTCCGCTGATCCGGTGGCTACGCCTCGACCCGCGCCAGAGCCTCCCGGAGGGCCATCTCGACGCCGCGATGGCCCGGGTGGTGATGAACGAGGCCGGGCTCGGTGCCCTACAGCGGCTGGTGGCGCCCGGGTCCGGCGCGCTGCAGCATCCGCGCCTGGTCGAGGAGTACCGTCGCCGGGTGCGGGCATCGTCCCGGGACCGCGACGAGCGTGGGGCGCTGGCCGCCGAGAAGACCGAGCATTTCGCCGCCGCGCTGCTCGCGGTGCGGTCCGGGCGCTCGGCGCTGATCGCCCTGCACCGGGAGAACCGCATCCACAGCTCGGTGTTGCGGGCCCTGGAAGGGGAGATCGACCTGGAGGAACTCCACCTGAAGCGCCTGGCCGGCGAGGCGCCGGCGCACGGCGCCGTCTAAGCCCGAACTCCGAGCGGAGCGTCGGGGATCTCGAGGCTAAGCGTTTGCGCATCCTGCCGGATGTCGGAACCAGCACGTTGCGCTGGCATCTTGATCCGCAACGTTTTTTTCCGAAAGCCGGCGGCCGCCTTTCGGAACGATGCCTTAGCGGGTGGTGCAGGCGTCGGCCGGGTTGCTGTAGCCGCTGTAGACGACCCGCACCTTGCGCAGGCAGGGGGCGGCCTCCTTGGGCGCCGCCACGGGGGAGACCTCCACCGGCTCCACCCGCAGGCTCGCCGTGACGGTCGGCTCCTCAGGGGTCGCCAGCGCGCGGCTGGCGCTCATCACGAACGGGGTGGCAACCATCGCCGAGACGGCGAGCGCGGCCAAGACGGCAAAGTTCTTGCGGCCGAAATCGTGACGCGTGCGAGCCTGATGCATGACTGGTGGTCCGTCGTATTCGGCAGCGCTGAGGTGCCGAAATCCCCTGTTTGCGGCGATAACTTGGCCGCGAACTTGACGGTTCCCGCTATGCCTAGAAAACGGCCCCGCTTGCGTGCTTCGCCACACAACCGGGGCGCCCGTGCGAAGGATTCAGACGATCTTACGGTACTGCACGAAGCCCGACCGCTCCGCGATCCGGTCGTAGAGCAGCATCGCGTCGCTATTGGTCTCATGGGTCAACCAATGGACGCGTGAGCAGCCGGCGGCTTTTGCGGCCGCGTAGACATGCGTGATCAGCCGACGGCCGATTCCCGCGCCACGAACTGTGTCCGCCACGAACAGGTCCTGCAGGTAGCAGTAATCGCCGATCGTCCAGGCCGAGCGGTGGCGGATGTGGTGGACCAGCCCGACCGCCTCGGCGCCCCGCCAGGCCAGGGCGCCGTCGACCGGTTCGGCCGGGTCGTTGAGACGGGCCCAGGTGCAGTCCGTGACGGCCTCGGCGATCTCGACCTTGTAGAAGGCCTGGTAGCCCCGCCAGAGCGGCAGCCACGCCGCCCGATCCTCCGGGGCGATCGGACGGATGGCGATGGTCTCCGGTTCGAGGGTCATGGTCCGCGTCTCCCGCATGGCACAGGGGGAGAGCTGACCACCCTCCGTACCCCGGGCGCAAGCACGACCGCGCCCGCCCCGCGGGCCCTTCGTCTTGCAC
>NZ_VRVA01000212.1:0-4872 GCF_008039945.1 Methylobacterium sp. WL64 | reverse complement strand
GGCGCCGGGGGCGGGGTGCGAGCAGACTTGTAGTCGGACTTGCAGTCGGACTTGCGGGCTCCACCGGGGTGGTGTCCTTGATCCGCCACAGGGTGCGGGCCAGGATCGAGCGGTACGGCGCGAAAGCGGCCGCAACGGCGCGCGTGTCGGTGCTGTCGGTGAGCCGGCGCAGGCAGCCCACCGCCGCCACGTCGCCCTCGGGCCAGATGTCCGGGTCGTGGAAGTGGAAGATCCCGACCATGTCGGCGGTCCAGGGGCCGACGCCCCGGATGCCGCACAGGATCGCAGCGCGCTCGGTGTGCGGCAGTCCGGCGAGTTCGGGGCCGAGCAGGCCCGCCGCCTCGGCGGCGACGATCGCCTGAAGGGCGCGGACCTTGTTGCCCGAGATCCCGCAGCCCCGGAGCAGCGCCGGGTCTCCGGCCTCGAACAGCCCGCGCGGGCTCGACCCCGCCGCCGTCGCGGCGGCCTCGACCCGCGACCAGATCGCCGCCGCGGCCCGGGTCGAGAGCTGCTGGTTCACGACCTCGACGAACAGACGGTCGGCCACGCAGGCGTGCGGCGGCGGGTCGATCCGGAGCGGGCCGGCCTGCCGGATGGCGGCCTCCAGGCGTGGATGCGCCCGGGCGGCGTCCAGCAGGTGCGCGTAGGCGGTGGGGTCGAGCATCGCGGCGAAGATTAGAGCGCGCGCCGCCGAAGTGGAGACCGGTTCGGCGCAAGCGAGCGCGTTGAGACAAGGATTGAGAGCCGGTCCCGATTGCAACGCGATCTGGAGCGGCGCCGAGGGACCGGCCGCCGATGCGGCGATCGGTGCGATCCCCCCCGGTGGCGGGCACGATGCCGCGCGCGCCTTGCTGGGCGCCCGCCCCGATCCACTTCGGAGCGGCGTCGGACGCGAAGGCGGGCATGATGGACGGCGCCCTCGGATGCGGTGACAGCTCACGGTATGGCGCTCTTCTTCACCGCGGACACGCATTTCGGCGATCCGCACATCCTCCGCCACCGCCGGGCGCGGTACGACAGCGTCGCGGCGCATGACGCGGCCCTGGCCGCGGCCTGGAACGCCGTGGTCGGCCCCGACGACGCGGTCTGGCACCTCGGCGATTTCGCCGCGGGGGCGAGCCGGGAGCATTGCGCGGCGATGTTCGCCCAGCTCAACGGCACCAAGCGGCTGATCCGGGGCAACCACGATTCCAACCGCGTGCTCGATCTGCCCTGGGCGGACCCGCCCGTGGACAGCGCCCGGATCTCGGCCCTGGATTCCCAGGGCCGGCAGCACCGCCTGTTCCTGTCGCACTACGCGCACCGGGCCTGGCCGGGCCTGTGGCGGGAGACCCGCCACCTCTACGGGCACAGCCACGGCTGGCTGCCCGATACCAGCCGCTCCTGCGATGTCGGCGTCGATGCCTGGGACGACACCCCGGTCGGCCTCGACGCCATCCTGGCGCGCCAGGACGCGGCCGAGCTGGTGCCGGAGGAGATCGCCCGGCAGGGGCTGCGCTGACCTCCGCGGAGGGCACCGCGATCTCCATTCCGGGCCGCGTCGTTTCGTGTGGCCGCCCTATGTGCCGGAGCGGATCGCGATCGCCACGGGAGGCCGCTATGACCGAACCCCTTGCTCCGCCCGCCTGGACGGCCGCCGCCGCGCGAGCCGCCGCCGATCTCGGGCTCGGGAGCAGTTTTGCCGAGCTGGATGCGGAATCCTGGGCGCGGCTGCGCGCCCGCGCCGCCGAGATCCTGACCGCGCAGGGCAGCCCCCCGCCGCCGGATTGGGAGCGCGCGCTGGCCCGGGCCCTGGACCGGGCCGATCCGGATGTCCTCGCTCATGACGAGGCCGACGCCGTGCTGGCCGAGCAGGGCGAAGTGTTCGCCCCGGAGGACGACGCTTGAAGCCTCGTCCCGAACCGTAGCCGCCGGCGTTCGGACGAAGACGATGCGCCGGAATCGCGTGCCGCCCGGGACTTCGTGACGGCGTGTGGTTGCCGTCGCGCCGGTCCAGGCCGATGTAGGTGGAATGCCACGTCCCGATCACCAGCACGCCGCCCCGCGATCCGCCCCCACAGCCCTGAGGGTCTTCCCGGTCTCAAGCGAGGCCCCGGTCCTCGATGCGCAGACGCGGACGCGCCTGGGGCGCCAGCTGCGCGCGCTCTATGACCCGGTGATCGATGAGGTGCTGGATCCGAGGCTGGCGGAGCTGCTGCAGCAGCTCGACGCCGATCGCGCGGACGAGACCGGACGCTGAGGGGATCCGGGATGGGGCTCCCGTCGATGGATCGGGGGGATGTCACACCGACGGGAGCTGAGCCGGGACGACGAATCGACCCAACCCGTCCTATGTCGCCCAGGAACGACCCCGGGCGCCTTCACCTAAGTCAAATTTTCTGTCGAATACAGAGGGTGATGTGACGAAGATGGGTATTCGTCGGTGGAGAGCGTGGCTGCGGCGTCAGGCCGACGTCCCGGTCACCGACAGCATCACCCCGTCGTTGCCGATCTCGGCACCGGTGTAGCCCAGCATCCGGGCGAGCTGCTCGCGGGCACGCCACACCCGGCTTTTCACGGTGCCGATCTGACACTGCATGACGGCTGCGGCTTCCTCGTAGCTGAGGTTCTCGATCGCCACGAGGACCAGTGCCTCGCGCATCACCGGGGCGAGCCGGTCGAGGGCGGCGCGCACGTCCTGCAGGTCGAGATGGCCGCCCTGCTCCGGCACGCTGGTCAACCGCTCAGCGTAGCTGCCGTCGGTGTCCGCGACCTCGCGACCCTGCTTGCGGTGCTGGCTGTAGAACACGTTGCGCAGGATCGTGAAAAGCCAAGCCTCCAGGTTGGACCCGGGGGTGAAGCCGGCTCGTCCGCGCCAGCCCCGCAGCAGCGTGTCCTGCACGAGGTCATCAGCCGCGGCGGGGTCTCGGGTCAACGAGACGGCGAAGCGGTGTAGGGCCGGCACCACCTTCAGCAGGCCGGCGCGGAAGTCGGCCTCCCGTTCGACCTCCCCCGAGACCGGCTCTGAGGCCTGGTCCTTGGCGAGCGCGGCGTCCAGGCGCGCCAACAGGTCGGCAAAGCGATCCGAGGCGGCCGCCGGAGTCGGGCCGACCGCGTCGTAGGTCAGGCCGAGCAGCGTCCCGAGGTGGATGCGGATCGCGTCCGGCAGGCCATGCCGGATGTCGCGGGCCGGATCGGGCAGGGTGTGGCCTTCGGTGTCTGGCATCAGGTCCGGGCATCGACGGCGGGCCTATCGCGCCCGTCGCATTCGCTTGTGGCGCGCCCACGCGGCTCTCGCGCCAACATGGGTTTAGACCGTGTTGCCGCGACACTGAGACGAACCAATACAAGCAAGCGTGATGGGCCGAGGTGTCGGGGCCGAAGACGAACGGACCCGCGAACCGGCGGGCTCGCAACGGCGTTCCCTGTCGGATCCGTCTCCTTCCGGAGGCCGACCGGACTTGGTTCCTGAACCCGTAGCGAGGCGTGTCGATGGCTTCCCCCGATCCCGATCGCACCGTGCCCCGCGACACCGGGGGGCACGCCTCGACGGTCTGGACCCTGGCGCTGGCCACCGCGCTCGTCGGCCTGGTTGCGTTCCCGCGGCGGTCTGCCGCCCCGGCTCCTGCCTCCGCCCCGGCCGGCGCGGAGCCGGGCCGCCGGTCCGCCTTCGCGGGCTCCTCGGAACCCGCGCCCGCGCACGAGGGCGGCGAGGCCCGGGCGGTCGCGAGCCGCCAGGCCGATCGCGGGCGGGGCGCCAGCCATCCGGCCGAAATTCCCGCCAAGGGCTGGAAGGACATCGCGCTGCGCACCTACCGGGACATCGGCGAGAACCGCCTGTCGCTGATCGCGGCCGGCGTCACCTTCTTCACCCTGCTGGCGATCTTCCCGGCCGTCGCCGCGCTGGTCTCCTGCTACGGCCTCGTGGCCGACGCCTCGACCATCAACGACCAACTCGCCAGCCTTCAGGGCGTCCTGCCCCAGGGCGCCCTTGAGATCATCGGCGACCAAGTCAAGCGCCTGAACGAGAAGGGCAACACCGCGCTGGGCCTGAGCCTGGTCGTCAGCATCGTCCTGTCGGTCTGGAGCGCCAACGGCGGCGTGAAGCACGTCTTCGACGCCCTCAACATCGTCTACAACAAGCGCGAGAAGCGCAATTTCGTCCTGCTCAACGTCGTCTCCCTCGGCTTCACCGCGGGGGCGCTGGCGTTCCTGATCCTGGCTCTGGCCGCGGTCGTGGTGCTGCCGGTGGTGCTGACCTATGTCGGGCTCGGGACCGATGCCTGGTGGCTGACCCTGCTGCGCTGGCCGGCGCTGCTCGTGGCAGTCCTGCTCGGGCTCGCCCTGCTCTACCGCTACGGTCCGAGCCGGGACGCGCCGCGCTGGCGCTGGGTCACCCCCGGGGGCGCCGCGGCGGCCCTGCTGTGGCTCGTCGCGTCGCTGCTGTTCTCCTGGTACGTCGCCCATTTCGGCAGCTACAACAAGACCTACGGCTCCCTCGGCGCGGCCATCGGCTTCATGACCTGGATCTGGATCTCGACCATGATCGTGCTCGCCGGTGCCCAGCTGAACGCCGAGATGGAGCATCAGACCGCCGAGGACACCACCGTGGGTGAGCCGCAGCCCCTGGGCACGCGACGCGCCCAGATGGCCGATTCCGTGGGAGCCGCCGCCGCGTGACGGGGCGGCCAAAGGGCTCAGCGGTGGTTAACACAGGTTAGCGCGGGCACGCCCGGTCGCGGCATAAGCCGTCGCGTGCAACCAGACTTCGACGCTCGGGCCGCAATATACCTGTGACAACAGTCGTCTTCGTGCGGTGGGCATCCATCGGCAGCGTCGTCGCGTGGTTTGGGGCGCGCCGCGACTGCTCGGATCCCTCTTTCCACGCCCGCC
>NZ_VRVA01000211.1:0-4873 GCF_008039945.1 Methylobacterium sp. WL64 | reverse complement strand
CCCGACCCGGCCTGACGGCCGGCCCACCCTCCCCCGCAGAGGGGGGAGGGAGCCCGCGGGTCCTCAAGACGGGTTTTGTCCGGCCGACCTCACACCGCCTTCTTCTTGATCCCGCTCTGCGGGTTGAGGCTGCCGATGTTGCCGCTCTCGCTGCCGGCGGCCGGGTCGATCACGGCGTTGATGAGCGAGGGCCGCCCGGAATCCATCGCGGCGTTGACCGCACGGGTCAGCTCGTCCGGCGAGGTGACGTGATAGCCGTCGCCGCCGAACGCCTCCATCATCTTGTCGTAGCGGGAATCCTTGACGAACACCGTGGTGGCCGGGTCGCGCCCGGTCGGGTCTGAATCGGTGCCGCGGTAGATGCCGTTGTTGTTGAACACAACGATGCAGATCGGCAGCCCGTACCGGCAGACCGTCTCGACCTCCATGCCGGAGAAGCCGAAGGCGCTGTCGCCCTCCACGCACAGGACCGGCTTTCCGGTCTCGATCGCGGCGGCGACGGCGAAGCCCATGCCGATGCCCATGATGCCCCAGGTGCCGACATCCAGGCGCTTGCGCGGCTGGTACATGTCGATGATGCCCCGGGCGAGGTCGAGGGTGTTGGCGCCTTCGTTGACCAGGATCGCGTCCGGCCGCTCCTTCACGATGGTCCGCAGGGCGCCGAGCGCGGCATGGAAGGTCATGGGCGAGGCGTTGCTCATGAGCTTGGGCGCCATCTTGGCGATGTTCGCCTCGCGCTTCGCCTTCAGCGTGTCGATCCAGTCGGCCGGGGGCTGCTGCCAGCCCTGGCCCATGCCGTCCAGCAGCGCCTGCACGCAGGACGCGATGTCGCCGACCACGGGCGCCACGATTTCGACGTTCGAATCCATCTCGCGCGGCTCGATGTCGATCTGGATGAACTTGGTCGAGCCCGGCTCGCCCCAGCTCTTGCCCTTGCCGTGCGACAGCAGCCAGTTCAGCCGGGCGCCGATCAGCAGCACCACGTCCGAATCCTTCAGCGCCGTCGAGCGTGCGGCGCCGGCCGAGAGCGGGTGCGTGTCGGGTAACAGGCCCTTGGCCATGCTCATCGGCACGTACGGGATGCCGCTGGTCTCCACGAGGCTGCGGATCGCGTCGTCGGCCTGGGCGTAGGCGGCGCCCTTGCCGAGCACAATCAGCGGACGGCGGGCATTTTTCAGCACGTCGAGCGCCCGGGCGATGGCGTCGGGGGCAGGGCGCTGGGCCGGAGCCGGATCGATCACCTTCACCAGCGATTTCCGGCCGGCCTCGGCCTCCATCACCTGCGAGAACAGCTTGGCCGGCAGGTCGAGATAGACGCCGCCGGGCCTCCCCGAGCAGGCCGCACGGATTGCCCGGGCGACGCCGATGCCGATATCGGCAGCATGCAGCACCCGGAAGGCCGCCTTGCACAGGGGCTTGGCGATGGCGAGCTGGTCCATCTCCTCGTAGTCGCCCTGCTGAAGATCGACGATCTCGCGCTCAGAGGAGCCCGAGATCAGGATCATCGGGAAGCAATTGGTGGTGGCGTTGGCCAGCGCCGTGAGGCCGTTCAGGAAGCCCGGTGCCGAAACCGTGAGGCAGATGCCCGGCTTCTGGGTGAGGAAGCCCGCGATCGCGGCGGCGTTGCCCGCATGCTGCTCGTGCCGGAACGACACGACCCGCATCCCCGCGGCCTGGGCCATGCGGCCGAGATCGGTGATCGGGATGCCCGGGACGCCGTAGATCGTCTCGATGCCGTTGAGCTTGAGCGCGTCGATGACGAGGTGGAAGCCGTCGGTGAGATCCGGCTCGGCCTCGATCTCGGGGGCGGTGTGGACGATCTTTGCCAGTGCGGTCATCGCGGTGTCTCCCGGAAATTCGGCTTCGGTTCTGGCGTTCCGACCCGGTGCAGGCTCCGGGCCATCGGTGTGTCGCGGGTATCGGGGTGGCTCAGACCACCCGGATCGGCTGGACGGCGAGCGCCGCAGGATGCTCGGCCTCGGCGAGGTAGCGGGCGCGCAGCGGCCGCAGCAGGAAGATCGCGAGCGCGGCGGCGGCGACGTTGAGCCCGATGATCAGCGAGAACACCGCCGACCAGCCGTAGGCCGCCGACAGGAGGCTGGCGAACGGCACCAGGAACGCCGCGGTGCCCTTGGCGGTGTAGAGCAGGCCGGCATTGCTGGCGGCGTATTTCGATCCGAACGTATCCCCGCAGGTCGCCGGGAACAGCGAGTAGATCTCGCCGAACACCCCGAAATAGACCGCGGTGGCGAACACGAACACCATCGGGTGGTGGCCGTAGGTGAGGAGCACGATCACCGCGAGCGCCGCCGTCGAGAAGGCGATGAACATCGTGTTCTCGCGGCCGATATGGTCGGAGACGTAGCCGAAGAACGGCCGGCCGAAGCCGTCGAAGATCCGGTCCAGGGAGATCGCCAGGGTCAGCGCCGCCATCTGGAGGCCGAACAGGCTCACCGGGACGCCGGCCACGTGGAAGTCCTGGGCGATCGGGGCGATCTGCGCCGCCGCCATCAGGCCGCCCGAGGCGACCATGACGAACATCGCGTACATCACCCAGAAGACCGGCGTGCGCACCGCCTCGCGGGGGCTGCGGTCGACCTTCGTCTGCGGCAGGCGCAGGCTCTTGCGCTGGATCGGGGCGGCGGAGACGGGCTTACGCAGCAGGAAGGCGAGGGCGAGCACGATCGCACCCTGGCCGATCCCGAAATACAGGAACGCGTCCTGGTATCCGCTCGTGGCGATCATCCGGGCGATCGGCACGACCGTGATCGCCGCACCCGCGCCGAACCCGGCCGCGGTGGCGCCGGCAGCCAGGCCGCGGCGATGCGGAAACCACTTCAGCGCGTTGCCCACGCAGGTGCCGTAGACCGAGCCGGCGCCGATTCCGCCAACCACCGCGCCCAGGTAGAGCAGCGCCAGGCTGTCGGCGTAGGCGTCGATGGTCCAGGCCAGGGCGATCATGACGCCCCCGAAGGCGACCACGAGGCTCGGACCGTAGCGATCCACGAACCAGGCCTCCACGGGCACCAGCCAGGTCTCGGTGGCGACGAACAACGTGAAGGCGAGCTGGATCGCCGCCCGCCCCCAATGGTAGCGTTGGTCGATGGGATCGACGAAGAGCGTCCAGCCGTATTGCAGGTTGGCGATCATGGCCATGCAGATCACGCCGAAGGCGAGCTGCCACCATTTCGCCGACGGCGAATCCTGGCGTTCCATCCCTGAGCCTCTCTCGTGGGCGGCGCGTCCTTGAGCCGGCGCGTCTGTCTCGTGCCGGCTCAATCATGCATATTCGGCCCAGGCATGCAATATACCAGACCGTGAAGGCTTCGGCTCGCTGTCAGTCTCGGAAATATTGTTCCATCGACATCAGGCCGGCGTGGGACCCCAACTGCCGAGCGTCGGCTCGTCCGCCGGGACCAGCGTCTCGTCCAGTTCCGGAATCCCGGATTGATCCTCGGGGATCCCGATCACCGCCCGGGCCGCGTCCCAGTCGGGATCGCCGTCGGCGTCCGCAAGGGCCTGGCGATCCAGGCCGGTGACCCGGCCGCGGTCGAGGCGCAGGAACACGCGACCGGTCTCGGCGCGGGCGAACCGGACCGCGTCCATCCTGCGCAGGCAGTCGCGCAGGAAGCGCGTGTTGGCGCCGGCTGCCAGATCCACCCCGCGAAACACCGCGTCCGGGGCGCGCGCGAAGATGTCGACCTTGCGGAAGCGCTCGACGTCGATCAGCCCCTTCACGTCGAGGATGTTCAGGACGCCACCGGCCCCGAACGCGATGGTGCGGGGGCGCTCGCCCTGCGGCACGCTGTTGTCCAGAAACTCGCAGACGACCTGCTTGTCCCGGGCGAGCGCCCAGTTGAAGAACAAGCGCGGCATGCCGGTATAAGCCTCGACGTTGTGGGCCAGCAGGTCCTCGACCGCCTTGAACCGGCCGAACTGCTCGCCGCGTTTGTAGGCGCGCTCCACCGTGTCGGCCGGCGGCGTGACCATGAATTGCATGTAGACCCGCTCGCCGAATCGGGTGAGCAGCTGGCCGCCGCCATCCGAGCCGGCCTCGGCCTGGAAGCTGTCGAACCGGAAGCGGTCGATCAGCAGGTTCGAGATCCGCCGCTCGGCCGCCTTGCGGGTGACGTAGCGGTCGAGCTTCATGTCGATCATCTCGACCTCGTAGCCGGTGAGCGTGCCGGCATACCGGGTTGCCGGTCCGAGGCTGTCGTAGTCGAGCAGGAACTTGCGCCAGACGTCCGGCGTGATAACCGCGAAGTCGGACCACGCCATCCCGAGGCGGCGCGCCAGCCCGAGCTGGTAGGGCCGGATCGTGCTCTTGCCCGAAGCCGAGGCGCCCTTGACGTTCATCACCACCGGGTGGGCCTGCGGAGCGAGCCGCCGGTAGCCGCGGGCCTCGACGACGGCGGCGATCCAGGGCTCGATCAGCTCGCCGATGCGGCGGCTGCCGTAGCCGTTCGAGACCAGGGTCCCGACGATGCCGCGCAGCAGGGCGGGATCGCGGATCAGCGTGTTCTGCCGGGCCAGGATGCCGGAGACGACGCTGCGCAGGGCCTCGCAGGCGGCGATCTCCAGTCCGTCTCCGGCCAGCATCGCCCGGCTTTGCCAGGCTTCGAGATGGTTGAGCGCCCGGGTGGCCGGATCCTGGCGGGGCGGTGTCCTCGGCGGCGGCGGGCGGCGCCCGAGCAGCCGGTCGAGCCATCCGGGCTCCGGCGCGGCCGGGGCCGGCGGGTCGTCGAGGATCGCGGCTACCGGCGGCTCGCTCCGCAGGCCCACCCGGTGGTGATGAACGTCAAGGGCGCCTCGGCTTCGGGCAAGAGCACGATCCGGCCCTACCAGCTCGGGCTGGCGCGCCGCCTCGGGATGG
>NZ_VRVA01000210.1:0-4926 GCF_008039945.1 Methylobacterium sp. WL64 | reverse complement strand
GGTGGCGGCCCGCGCCCTGCCCCGCACCCGCGACGTGTTCCGCGCCGCCATGGCGGAGGAGCCGTCCTTCCTCGAGACGCTGTTCGGCGTCGGCGCCGCCGCGCCCCGCGCGGAGTCGCGTCAGGCGCTCGCCTATGCCAGCCCGGACGCCCTGCCGCAGGAGGCGCCGCGCACCCGGATCAGCGCCGCCCCGGACTCGGTCGCCGGCACCGCCGTCTACGACATCACCGCCCGCACCGTGACCCTCCCCTCCGGCGATGTGCTGGAGGCTCATTCCGGCCTCGGCGAGGCCATGGACGACCCGCGCTACGTCCACCTGCGCATGCGCGGCTCGACGCCCCCCGGCACCTACGACCTGACCGAGCGCGAGCGCCTGTTCCACGGGGTCCGGGCGATCCGCCTCAACCCGGTCGGCGGCAGCGCCGCGATCCACGGCCGCGATGGCCTGCTCGCCCACACCTACATGCTGCGCCAGCCCGGCGCCTCGAACGGCTGCGTCTCGTTCCGCGACTACAACCGCTTCCTGCAGGCGTTCCTGCGGGGCGAGGTCCGCCGCCTCGTGGTGGTGGCCGGCAAGAGCGGCGATTTCTTCGGCAGCCGGGTCGGCATGGCCGACCGCCCGGGCCGGCGGGGCTGACGCGCGCACGTCGTAGCGGGGATCGCGGGCCGGTCTCCCGATCGCACCACGGCCGGGAACGGCTCCGGGCGGCTGCCCCGAAAGTCGGAGGGGGCTTGGACGGCCAGCGCCTTTACGCGCCGCCCCAAGCCTGCCTTAACGGGCCAGACGCCAAGCCCGTTACAAGAGGCCCATCATGAAACTGCCCCGCCGCTTCTTCCAGCCCCTCGCCACCGGCGCGCCGGCCCCGTTCCGCGAGCTGCCGGTGCGGCTGGAGCGGATGATCCACTTCGTCCCGCCCCACAACGACAAGGTCCGCGCCCGGGTGCCCGAGCTCGCCGCCACCGTCGACGTGGTGCTGGGCAACCTGGAGGACGCGGTCCCGGCCGACCAGAAGGAGGCCGCCCGCAAGGGCTTCGTCGCCATGGCGCAGGCGACCGACTTCGCCGCCACCGGCACCGGCCTCTGGACCCGGATCAACGCCCTCAACTCGCCCTGGATCTTGGACGACCTGTTCACCATCGTCGCCGAGGTGGGATCCAAGCTCGACGTCGTGATGGTGCCCAAGGTCGAGGGGCCGTGGGACATCCACTACGTCGACCAGCTGCTCGCCCAGCTCGAGGCCCGGCACGGGGTGACCAAGCCGATCCTGATCCACGCGATCCTGGAGACCGCCGAGGGCGTGGCCAACGTCGACGCCATCGCGTCGGCCTCGCCGCGGATGCACGGCATGAGCCTCGGCCCGGCCGATCTGGCGGCCTCCCGCGGCATGAAGACCACCCGGGTCGGCGGCGGCCACCCGGATTACCGGGTGCTCAGCGACCCCGCGGGCGACGCGCCCCGGGCCACCGCCCAGCAGGACCTGTGGCACTACACCATCGCCAAGATGGTCGATGCCTGCATGGCCAACGGCATCAAGGCGTTCTACGGCCCGTTCGGCGACTTCTCCGACGGCGATGCCTGCGAGGCGCAGTTCCGCAACGCCTTCCTGATGGGCTGCGCCGGCGCCTGGACGCTGCACCCGAGCCAGGTGACGATCGCCAAGCGGGTCTTCGCCCCCGACCCCGCCGAGGTGGCGTTCGCGGCCCGCATCGTCGCGGCCATGCCCGACGGCACCGGTGCCGTGATGCTCGACGGCAAGATGCAGGACGACGCCACCTGGAAGCAGGCCAAGGTCATCGTGGATCTGGCCAAGCTGGTCGCCGCGAAGGATCCGGAACTGGCGGCGGTGTATCAGCTGGGGTAGCCCCCTCACCCCCCGAACCGCGCCCGATACTCCTGCGGCGTCGCCGCCACGTGCCGCAGGAAGCTGCGCCGCAGGGTCTCCTCGGAGCCGAAGCCGCAGGTCCGGGCGATGCGCTTCACCGGCTGCGCGGTCTCGGCCAGCGCCCGCCGGGCCGCCTCGATCCGCAGGCGCTCCACGGCCTTGGCCGGGGTGAGGCCGGTCGCCTCCCGGTAGTGCCGGCTCAGGCTGCGTTCGCTCATCCCGGCGGCCTCCGCCAGGGCCGGGAGCGACAGGTCCCCCGACAGGTTTTGGGCGATGAAGGCGTGCAGGGCGGCGAAGCGGTCCTCCCCGGCCTGCAGGGCCAAGGCCGCGCTGAACTGCGCCTGCCCGCCGGGGCGCTTCAGGAACATCACGAGGTGGCGCGCCACCGCCAGGGCGAGGTCGCGGCCGAGATCGGCCTCGACCAGGGCTAGCGCCAGGTCGATCCCCGCGGTGACGCCCGCGGAGGTCCAGACCGGGCCGTCCTGCACGAAGATCGGGTCGGGCTCGACCCGGGCCAGCGGATAGCGTCGGGCCAGGGCACCGCAATGCTTCCAGTGGGTCACGGCCCGCCGCCCGTCCAAAAGCCCGGCGGCCCCGAGCAAAAAAGCCCCGGTGCAGACCGAGGCGACCCGGCGCGCCCGCCCGGCCCGGTCCCGCGCCCAGGCCACCAGCGCCGGGTCGGCGCAGGCCGCCGTGACGCCGGGCCCGCCCGCGACGATCAGGGTGTCCACCGGCGCGCCGCGCTCCGGCAGCGGCTCGGCCACCAGCCGCAGGCCGGCCGAGGCGGTGAGCGCCCCGTCGCCGGCCGCGATCACCCGCGGCGCGTAGGGCGCAAGCCCGCCGCTCAGGTCGTTCGCGGTGGCGAAGACCTGGAGCGGCCCGGCGACGTCGAGCAGTTGCACCGCCGGGAAGGCCAGCAGCTCCACGGCGCGCGGGAGATCTGGCGAGAAACGAGGGGTCTTTGGCATCTCGGCCAGACCGTGCCGCGGTAAGGTCTCCCTGTCCAGCACGGAGGCCCGCATGATTCCCCCCGAGACCCACCTGCAGATCGGTTCGCTCCTGTTCGAGGGGCTCGACCAGATCGACCTCACCGGGCCGTTCGAGGTTCTGTCGCGGATCCCCAATTCGACCTACCGGATCTACGGGCCGAGCCTGGACCCGGTGCGCGACGTGCGCGGCCTCCGGATCACCCCCGACGCCACCCTGGCGCAGGCGCCGCGCCTCGACGTGCTGCACATCCCCGGCGGCCAGGGCCAGGAGGCGCTGATGCGCGACGCCGCCGTGCTCGGCTGGATCCGCAGCCAGGCCTCGGGCGCCTCCCACGTCTTCTCGGTCTGCACCGGCGCGCTGCTGCTCGGGGCGGCGGGGCTGCTGGTCGGGCGGCGGGCCACGACCTACTGGAACGCGGTCCACCTGCTGCCCTGGTTCGGCGCGGAGGCGGTGGACGCGCGGGTGGTGATCGACCCCGATGCCGACGGCCGCACCTGGCTGTTCGCGGCCGGGGTCACCGCGGGGATCGACGGCGCGCTACAGCTCGCGGCGGAGCTGCGCGGCGACGATGCCGCCCGGCTGATCCAGCTCGGCATGCAATACGCCCCCGAGCCGCCGTTCGACAGCGGCACGCCCGGCAGCGCCCCGCCGGCGATCCTGGCCCGGGCCCGGGAGGCGGCGGCCGGGATCACCGCCCGGCGCGAGGCCACCGCCCGGGCGATCGCGGCCGAACTCGGCATTTCAGATCCCGAGATCCACGACTTGCCAAATCGCACGCCGGTCACCGGGAGATGACGCCGGCCCGGTGACACGACTCGGCATCGGTCCTATCTGTCCGCTCTGGGCGGGCAGAGTCATGACGGACGTAACACTGAGAACCGCGAAGTTCGCGATCGGCGCCGTGGTGCGTCACAGGATCTACCCGTTCCGGGGTATCGTGTTCGACGTCGACCCGGTGTTCGACAACACCGAGGAATGGTGGCTGGCGATTCCCGAGGATGTCCGGCCGCGCAAGGACCAGCCGTTCTACCACCTGCTCGCCGAGAACGCCGAGACCGAGTACGTCGCCTACGTGTCGGAGCAGAACCTCCTGCCCGACACCTCCGGCGAGGCGCTGCGCCACGCCGGCATCGCCGAGATGTTCGAGCGCGACGCCGTGGGCGGCTACCGCGTGCGCGACCGCGTCCGGAACTGATTTTTTTGCAGGTCTTCGAAGGAGCCGGCCGGCACGCCGTGCCCGGCCCCGGACTCGTGGGGTCCGGTCGGTTGAGGCTGTGCTTCCCAGGTCCGGGCTCGCAAGCCTTTGGCGGAGCCCGGACGCTTGGCGCCGGCGATCGCGCATGAAAAAGGGGCCGGCCCTCGCGGTTCGGCCCCCGATCTCAATCCGCCGGGGCGTTACTTCGCGGCCGGAGCGGGCGCGGCGCCGGCCGCCGGCGCGGCGTTGCCCTGCTGCTCGAGCTTCTTGCGCATGTCCTCGGAGCGCTTCTCCAGCTCCGACTGCAGCTTCTTCTGCTGCTCTTCCAGGACCTTCGGGTCGATGGCCGGGCCGTCGAAGGCCTTGCCGAAGCCGGCCAGCGGCACCGCGAAGGTGACTTCGCGCTGGGTCTGGTTCTGGACCGAGACGTTGAGGGTCGTGCCCTTCTTCATCGCGGCGACGACGCCAGCATCGACGCCGCCGGCCTCGGCGAAGCAGCCGTTCGGGAAGCAGACCGCGAAGCGGCCCGGGGTCGCGGCCTGGCCGTCGACGTTGAAGCGGATGCCCGGCTGCAGCAGCAGGCCGAGCGGCAGCAGGTAGCGCACCACGCGGACTTCCTGCTTCTGCGCGGCGTTCTTCATCTCGTAGACGGCCACCGCCAGCACGGGCTGGCCCTGGTCGGACACGAAATCGCGCGTCGTGTAGCAGATGTCGGTGCCGGAGCCCTGGTCCTTGCCGCAGACCTTGGTCCAGTCGGCCTGGCTCGGCTCGGACTTCACGGTCACGATCTGGGGACCGGCCTGCGCGGCGCCGCCGGCGGGGGTGTTGGCGGCCGGAGTGTTCGGTGCGGTGGGGGCG
>NZ_VRVA01000020.1:0-69740 GCF_008039945.1 Methylobacterium sp. WL64 | reverse complement strand
GCCGCCTCGGCTACGCCTTCGACCGCACCCTCGTGTACGGCACCGGCGGCTTCGCCTACGGCTCGGGCAGCGCCGACCGCTCGTTCGGCGGCTACGCCGGCAACGACAGCTTCCGCACCGGCTACGCCGTCGGCGGCGGTGTCGAGTTCGCCCTCCCCACCGAGTCGTTCCTGAACTTCTTCCGCTCCTCGGCCGTGACGTTCAAGATCGAAGGTCTGTACGTCAACCTGGAGCGCGGCAACCGCAACCAGGGCGCCCTGGTCGTCAACGCCGCCAACCTAGTCCCGGTGGCCTACAGCGCCATCGGTCGCCGCGACGACGAGTTCGCCGTCGTCCGCGCCGGCCTGAACTACAAGTTCGGCTCGTACTAGGACCCGCGACGCTCCCGGCCTCAACGCCGGGAGTCGTCTTGGCCGGGAGCCGCTTCGGCAGCCCAGCCCGATCAAACCGGCCGCTCAGGTCGTGCAGAACCCCGGGTGCCCCTGGCGCCCGGGGTTCTGCCGTTTTGCTGGATGGCAAGCCGCAGCCTATCCGCGCCAGGGCGACTCGCGGATCACGCGACAAAAGTTGCCGGCGTGGAAATGCGGCTCCTTGTCGGCAATGACGTCGGCCTTGACGTTGCCGAAGGTCGTCTCCGGCTTGTGCCGGATCCCCTCGTAGAACGCCTGGATGATGTCCTCCTTGAAATGCGGGGTCCGCGGATGCGCCCGCACCACGGCCGAGCGCTCCGCGTCGCTGTAGTCGGCGTAGGTCAGGCCGAGCACGTCCATCTCGACCCCGGCGGTGACCAGCGCGACCACGGGGTGCATGTGCTGCGGGATGCCCGGCGTGGTGTGCAGCGCGATGGCGGTCCACACCGTGTCGATGTCGGCCTGGTCGATGCCGTACCCGCGTAGAAAATCCCGTGCCGCGTTGGCGCCGTCGACCTCGAAGCGGTCCTGCGCGCTGCTGTGCTGTGGGGTCAGCCCCATGTCGTGGAACATCGCCCCGACATAGAGCAGCTCCGGATCGTAGCGCAGGCCGCGCTGCTTCCCTGCCAGGGCGCCGAAGTAATAGACGCGGCTGGAATGGTGGAACAGCAGCGGCGATTCCGTATCCCGGACGCGTTCGGTCACCGCCCGGGCAAGCGTGCTGTCGGGAATCGCGACGTCGCGGATGGGTTGGTCCATGGCCATCACTCCTTGCTGACTAGGACAGACTAGATCACGCCCTTCGCGTCCGAAGTTGACGGCACACGTTCCAAACGGACAAATCACGCCCGCGACGGACGCGCGGGAGGGCATTATGGAGCGGAGGCTGGTGATCGCCGCGGGACCGGGCGTGCAGATGCTCGACGTCTCCGGTCCGCTGGACGTCTTCGCGGAGGCGAACGTCCAGGCCGGGCGGTGTGTCTACCGTACCGAGATCGTCTCGACCGACACCGCCGTCATCCGGGCCTCGTCGGGCGCGCGACTGCTGGCGGATCGGACTATCTTCGAGGCCGATGCCGGCACCCTCGATACGCTGCTGGTGGCGGGATCGCCGGACGCGCCCCATCGCCGTCCGGCCGCCGCCTTTCTCGACTGGCTGAGGCGCACGGCACCCGCGGCCCGGCGCTATGGGTCGGTCTGCACCGGAGCCTTCGCCCTCGCCGAGGCCGGCCTGCTGGACGGGCGCCGGATCACCACGCATTGGGCGGCCGCCGACGCCCTGGCCCGGCGCTACCCCGCGATCCGGGTCGAGCCCGACGCGATCCAGGTCCGGGACGGCCCGGTCTGCACCGCCGCCGGGGTGACCGCCGGCCTCGACCTGGCCGTCGCCCTCGTCGAGGAGGATCTCGGCCGGGACGTCGCCAAGCGCGTCGCCGCGCAGCTCGTGATGTTCTTCAAACGCCCCGGCGGCCAGTTGCAGTTCAGCCGTCGCGGCGCGACCGAGCCGTCAGGCCGGGCCATCCTGCAGGAAATCCAGCGCTGGATCGCGGCCGCGCCCGCCGAGGATCACAGCGTGGCCCTGTTGGCCGGACGGGCCGGCCTCAGCCCCCGGCACTTCGCCCGCCTGTTCCGGAGCGAGGTCGGGGTGACGCCGGCCGACTGGGTCGAGGCGGCGCGCGTCGCGGCGGCGCGGCGCTGGCTGGAGGCGGAGGGCCTTCCGCCCAAGCAGGTCGCCGCCCTAACGGGCTTCGCCAATGCCGACACCCTGCGCCGGGCCTTCGTGCGCCACGTCGGCATCACGCCTGCCGAATTCCGCAGGCGAAACGGCGCGGGGTGAGCGGGCGGTCGTTCGGAAGCGGCTGGTGATCGCCGGACGTCAACGCCGATCAGCCGGACATCGTCGGGATCATGCGCCCCCGGCGCGGGAGGTTTTGTCGACATGCCGGTGGTCCTCACCGGAGCGCTGTCACAAACCGGCAACAGGGGGATCGCCTTCACGCCGTCGCTTGCAGGCTCGCCACACGGAGCGGAGACGTCTGATCTTTTCTATCGGGATCGAGTGCAAGTCGTGATGTGCGCTGGATCGGTCTTAGATCCAAATTGATGTATATCACAAAAACTCAAACATCTTGATACTGCTGGCGATAAACGTGCACTTTGTTGTTGCGTTGGAAATTTAATGCGTCCTATGCTTCGCATCGGACTATCAAGGCCATGCTTGCATCGTGAGGCGTCGTCTAATTCTACATTATTGGTGAATTCTTACAATACACTGCGCGAAGAGCGCGGCTTGCGCAAGAGATATCAGCATTCATCTTGGTGTCTGGCCCAACAATCACCGGACACACCGTGATCTGACCCAACGTCTTATCGGACAACCCGATCGCGTCGCGCATCAGAAACCGCGAGACGAACAGGAGACCGTATCAATAATAAGAACTGATAAAAATACAAAAATAGGGGGGATACACAATGAAAAACGCAATGAAAATCGCTGCCACGGCCATATTATTTCAGATTACACCCAGCCATAGCTTTGCGGCGGGTGAGTATCCGCCGTACGACGGATATTTATTGACTTATTTTACCGGCAACCGGCCCTGGGAGGAGACGTTGAAGTTCTCCTACAGCCTGGACGGCCGCCGTTTCAACAGACTGAACAACGGCAATTCCGTCATTGACGCAAGTCACAGCGAGATGGGCGGCCTCCGCGACCCCTACATCTACCGTGGGCAGGACGGCAATTTCATCATGACCGCGACCGATATGCAGAGCTGGAAGGGTTGGGGAAGCAACCGGGGCATCGTCCTGATGCAATCTCCAGATCTCATTCATTGGAAATCCGCCACCGTCAATTTTGAAAAGCAGTATCCAAATCTGTTCCCCGGCCTCCACGCCGCCTGGGCGCCGCAGGTCGCCTACAATCCGTTGACCGACCGGAACATGGTCTATCTGACCGTCGGATCAAACGATCCCTACAAGGCCTATTACGCCCACACCAACCGAGATTTCACAGCCCTGACAGAGACGCCGCGGCAGCTTTTCTATGCTCGGGACGGGATCGGCTACATCGACTACGACATCAACGAACAAGACGGCAAATATCATATGCTGATGAAGGCGGAGTCATCGCCTCAGGGAAGTACGGCCCGGCTCCGGGTCATCAAGCATGCCGTGTCCGACCATCTGACCTGGGGCTATATCATGCCCTCGCAGGATGAAGTGCAGAGAACCGGCAACGCCGTCGAAGGGCCGCAGGCTTACCGCCTGAACGATGGCAGCGGGTATATCGTCATGTACGACAATTACCTGAATGGCGGCTTCCAGCTGGTGAAGACCACAGATTTCAAGACCTTCACGCCCGTCTCGGGCTCCGACGTCAACCAGCTCTCGCCGCGACACGCTGGTATCATTTCTCTGACGTCCGACGAACTCCACCGCGTACTCGACAACGACACCCATATCACCGTCGAGAACGCGGTGCCTGCCACCGGCACGGGCAGGCAGGTTCAGGCCGCCCCCACGGTCGGAAGCAGCGAGAAGAGGGATCTCGGCACGCTCAAAGCCGACAATGGCTGGGCTTCGGAGATCTGGGGCCTCTCCGCAACCGGACATGTCGCCGTCGGGGATGCCTATACCGACGACCGGGGCGCCGACATGCGCGCCGCGGCCTGGTCGGGCTCGGACCTCTCGCAGAAGCGGGATCTCGGCACCTTGAGGGCCGACAACACCGGCGCCGCGAAGGCCTATGCCGTGTCCAAGGACGGTGGCGTCATCGCGGGCATCGCGGAGAACGCCGACCAGAGGCTGCACGCCATCGTATGGTCGGGGACCAATTGGGCGACCAAGACCGATCTGGGCACCCTGACGTCGAACCAGTCGGGCACATCCGGCGTCTACGCCCTGTCCGATGACGGGCGCGTCGCAGCCGGCGAGTCGAGCGTCGATTCCGGGACGACCCATGCGGCGCTGTGGTCGGGGCGGACCTGGACGACCAAGACCGATCTCGGCACCCTGCGGTCCGACAATACCGGGACGTCCTGGGCCTACGCCCTGTCGAAGGACGGGTCCGTGGTCGGCGGCTATGCGGCTCCCGATCGCAGCGTGGACGTCTATTCGCACGCCACCCTGTGGTCCGGCGCCAACTGGACGACCAAGACCGATCTCGGCACGTTGAAATCCGACAACCGGGGCACCTCGGTGGTGCGGGCGCTCTCGGCCGACGGCACCGTGGCGGCGGGCAGCGGCACGACCGATTCCGGCTACACCCATGCGGCGCTCTGGTCCGGATCGCGCTGGTCGGAGAAGCGCGATCTCGGCACGCTCCGGGCCGACAACAGCGGCTCGTCCTGGGTGCGGGCCCTGTCCGCCGACGGGCGGGTCGCCGGCGGCATGGCGAGCACCAGTTCGGGGTTCGCGCACGGCGTCGTCTGGTTCGGCGACGGCTGGCGCAGCAGGACCGATCTCGGCACCCTGAGGTCCGATGGCGGTGGCGTGTCCGAGGTCCAGGCGCTTTCCGCCGACGGCCGGGTTGCGGCGGGTTATTCCGAGACCGACTCGGGCGATCCCCACGCCGTCCTGTGGAAGATCACCTATCCGGGGACGCCCGCCAGCGGGCCCTCGACCCCGCAGACCCAGCCCCAGGCCCGGGCAGCCGTCCAGGCGTCCACCCCGGCGTCGGGGCAGGCCTCCGCCCCGGCGTCGGGGCAGGTCTCCACCCAGGCGTCGGGGCAGGTCGCCGCCCCGACGACCCCGTCGGCTCAGGGGCAGCCCGCCGCACCGACCCCGGAACCGGCTCCAACGGTCTCATCCGCCCAGGCTCCGGCCCCGGCCCAGACCGCGACGACCTCCGCGCCGTCCACGGACGTTCGGACTCAACTCGTCGATGTCACGAACACGCGCCGGTCGATCGCCCGGCTGCGGTACGACACGTTCTCGGTTCTGGAGATCCAGCGCCAGTCGCTCTCCTATCTGCAGCAGACCTGGTCCTGCAGCCGCGGGAGTCTCTGCTGGTCGGCCAGCGCGGGGATCGTCTCCGACGGCAGCAGCACCGATACGCTCTCGACGCTACCCCTGAGTTACGGCCTGACCGACACCCTGACGGTCGGCGGCCATCTCAGCTACGCGCCCTACCGGGCCCTGCCGTCACCGGCGTTCAACGACAACCGCAACGCTGTCGGCGCGGGGGCCTTCCTCAACTGGAGCCAACCCTACGCGGGGGGTGCGTGGTACCTGCGCACCGCGTTGGCGGCCAGCCAGTACCACGCCGATGTCCGCCGCCTGCAATCCACCGCCACGGAGGCCGGCACCGGCAACGCCCGGATCGGCGGCCTCGCGGGCACGCTGGAGATCGGGCAGTCCCTTCCGGTCTTCGGGGATTTGGTGCTGGGCTGGCATGGCGGGGTCAGGACCAGCCGCGTCACCCGTCAGGGCTACACGGAAGCCAATGTCAGCTTTCCCGTACAGTACGACGGGATCGTCTACCGCAGCACGCTCGCCTTTCTCGGCGCGGATGTTTCGGTGCCGCTGACGACGGGCCTCAGCTGGATCTCGGGGGTCGAGATCGAGCAGGCTGTCCGCAAGCCGACGATGCGGTTCACGGCCCATGCCGACTACATCGGCGACTTCGGCTACAAGGCCGACCTGCGCCGCACCCGAGGCGAGGCGCGTACCGGCCTGGCGTTCGGCCTCGGCAACAGCCTCTCCGTGTCGGCGACCGCCTCCGTGCGGACGACGGCGCTGGGCACCACGGCGATCGGAGGCCTGCTCAGCTTCGGCGGCCAACTCTGACACGCGACGACCCGAACGCCACCGCCGCTCGGGTCGTTCTCCACCGACGGGCCGGTGCGGGCGCGCGCCATGCGCTATCCTGCACGCGTGCCGGTGGATCCGTTGGGGGAGATAGCGTGCCGACGATCTTCGACGCCCACACCTTCGCGCTCACGGCTCACGCAGGTCAGATCGACAAGGGTGGCCAGCCCTACATGCGGCACCTGGAGCGGGTCGCCAACGCTGCGCTGGCCCGGGCCGGTCATGCCCGGCTGGTGGACGGTCTCGACATCGACCCCATGGTGGTGATGCAGGCCGCCCTGCTTCACGACGTGCTCGAGGATACGCCGCGCTCCACCGCGGACCTGCGGGCGGCCGGGTTCACGCCGGAGGTGATCGAGGCCGTTGGGATCCTCACGAAACCGAAGGAACGGACGGCTTATTCCGAGCGGATCACGGCGGGCAGTCTTCCGGCGATCCTGATCAAGATGTCCGACAACGAGGACAATCTCTGCCCCTCCCGGACCCTGCCGAACGCCACCTTTCTGCGAGAACGCTACGCGACGGCGTTCGGGCGCCTGAAGGAGGCCGCGGCCGCACTCGGGTACACGGGGCGATGAGGCGCGGCACGCGTAGACCCGGTCCGCCCTGCCCAGACGACGGGTCTTCCCTCAGGCGCACGGACCGCCAGGGCGGCGGCCCCTGGTCGGTTCGCGCTGCGTAGCCGGGTCTGCGGCGGGCGGTCCTCAGACTGCCGGAGGCGTCGCTGCGTGGGCCGCGCCGTTCTCAGCCGCCGCCGATACCCGTCCTGACCTTACCGGTCCCCGCACAAGCCGGGCAGGCCTCACCCGCGACCTTGCCGGAACCGCTGCATTCGCGGCACAGGTTCTCGCCGGTGCCGGGGGCGTCGGGGGGTGCCTCGTCGCCGGGTTTCACGGGGTCTGGCTCACCCATCGGCTTCTCCCTGGATAGGAAGGAAACCGAGGGGCGCCGACACCGTTCCGCCGCCTTCGCCCACCGGGCGAGCCGGTTGGCCCGCTCGGTGGGCGAAGGCCGCGAAAGCGGGCTCGGATCCGGGTCGTCAGCCTTGGGTATTGCTCATCCTGCCCTGCATCTGCGTCAGCTGCGCGATGTGCAGGTTGATCAGAGGCAGCGCGCCGCGGGCGATGCGGCGCAGGCCGGGATCCTCACCCGACTGCGCGTAGGAGCCGTGGATGTTGAGCGCTTCCCGGTGGCCCTGCAGCGCGTTCGCCACGAAGGTGGCGTCGTATTGCGGGCCCGGCGGCATCGCGGTGAGCTGGGACAGGATCTGCGCCTTCTGCGCGTCGGTCGTCATCCCCTGCGGTGGCGGGGTGACCCCGAGCAGGCCGCCGGCCGCGCCCGTGGCCGTACCGACCGCCGCCCCTGCGACGGCGACCGGGGCGGCGACGAGGCCGCCGAGGAGGCCGCCGGGACCCGCCGGCGCACCGGCGCTCGGCGCCGGCGCCACGCCGCCGGTGTAGGCGTTGATCTTGCGGGCCAGGTTCACCTGTTCGACCACCTCGGCGCGGGAGAACTTCTTGAGCGCCGGGTTTCGGGTCTTCTCGTGCGCGTCGCGGGCCGTGTTCTCCAAGAACAGGCCGCCGGTGGTCGCCATCTGGAGGTAGACGCCCGACGGGATCGCGCCGGACGGGGTGACTTGGGCGACAGCGGTACGCGTGATTGCGAGGGCGGCCGTGGCGCCCAGCATCGTGGTGAGGACTTCGCGACGGTGCATCATGAGAAGGCTCCGGGTCGTGAGAGAGGACACCGAGGCGCCAGAGGTCGCTTGAGGTGCCATCCCGCGAACCGGACGGCTCAGCCCAAGTTTCCCGCAGGAAGAGCGATGAGACAAACCGCCACGCGATGCGGACCAGCGAGACGGGGCGGGCGGCCCAGCCCGACAATCGGCTGGCGTATCCCGCACCACCGCCGTCGCGGCGAGGAACCGCTCCGCCGCAATGGCGAACGCCCCGGAAGCGGTTGCTTCCGGGGCGCTGCCGACCTCGCGACCATGCTGATAGGACTGGGGACTCGAGGTCGAGTGACGTCCGGGGCCTCCCTGGTGAGTGGGCGAATCACAGGGCGAAGAGCGAGGCTCCGCCCACCGAGTTTCCCGGCGCGCACGCCGGGGGATGAGTTCAGCGGCTCTGAGTCTTGGATTCGACGCGCTCGCTCACGCCGAACCGGTATCCGCGTCGGCGGCGATGGCTCTAGAAGGAGCCGAACTTGTAGTTCAGGCCAGCGCGGACGACGGCAAACTCCGTGTCACGGCGCAGCACGGTCGGAGAGACAGGCACGAAGGTGACGCTGTTGCCCAGGGCGACGCCAGGGCTGAAGACGCTCAGTGAAGTCACCCCGTTCGATGCGAAGATCCCGTTGTTCTGATTGCCGCGATCGAGGTTGACGTACAGACCTTCGACTTTGAAGGTCACGGCACTCGAACGGAAGAAGTTCAGGAACGAGTCGGTGGGCAGCGCGTATTCGAAGCCGCCACCGACGGTCCAACCCGTCTTGAAGTCGTCGCGGCTGCTGTTCGGCAGGCCGAAATCACGGCCGCCGCCCGCGCCGTAGGCGAACCCGCCGGTGCCGTACACGAGCACCCGGTCGAAGGCATAACCCAGGCGGCCGCGCACGGTGCCGAAGAAGTCCAGGCTCGCCAGACCGGACGGGTTGAAGATCAGGGTCCCGGGCGCGGCGCCGCCACCGCAGGTGCCGGTCGCGGGGGTGGAGACGCAGTTGCGGTTCCGGTCCCGGCCGAAGTCGACGTACTGGGCGTCAGCCTCGAAGCCGATCACGACACCCGACCCCGGCGTGAATTGATAGTTGTAGCCGACCTGGCCGCCGCCGGTGAAACCTTCCTGGGACCGCTGGCCCGAGAAGCCAATGAGCGTGCCACCGGCAGCCGGGAACAGCGGGCTGGCCCCGGGGGCGATGCCGACGCCGAGATTATCCTGCCGGCTGCTGGCATCGAAGCCATACCCAGCATTGATACCGAAATACGCCCCCGTCCAGGTGAACACCGGCACCGGTGTGAAGACCGGGGGCGGGGCCGCTCGGCGCGGTAGATCCGCTGCCGATGCTGTTGCCGTGAGCGCCGTAAGCGCGGTCAGAATGACCGAAATCTTTTTCATGACCCTTCTTGCCCCTCGAAATACCCCGAACGGGCAGGAACGTAATCAATAAAAACCAAACGCGATGTATCCAATTCGCAACACCAAGAATTCGATTTTATCGATTTCTTCAATCTGGCATATATCCGGTGCACCATGCCGTCGATAGGATATGAAAACAGCATATCCGCGGATTCTTTGCGGCATGCTCATTCAGAGATGGGCCGGACCCCAATCGGCATACGATGTGCCCTGCCGATCCGGCGCGCGCGCCGGCGATCGACCGATCAAACCCTGAGACGATGGAGCGGATGCGTGTCGCGGTGAAGGAGAACGGCGCGCAGGGCGCGTCCGATCGGCATGTCGAAGCGATCGCCGGCAGGTTGATCGGCGCTGCAATCCTCTGGCGGCCGGCCGCCCGGATCATGCACCGCCCCGAGGGCGACGACCGCGGCACATCCTGATGCGACAGCCCTATTCCCGGAAACCCGGCGGATGCTTGCCGCGCCGCATCCATGCGGGCGCGGTCTGGTGCCGACCGCCGCTCCGGGCGAAGGAGCCGTGGCAGCTAATCAATACTGGCACATTAACGAAGTATTAACGATTTAATAAATGTTAATGAACCGCCGCCGTTTCGACACCGGACACATGCCTGTCCAGGACGCGAAATCGCGCTTCCTGAAGAGCGGCAGATGTCGCCCCGAGGCATAGGCAACCTGGGGAAGAGCGGAGCGGGAGGGAGACATGGGGGCGATCATTGTGGCGGCACCGCTCGTCGGCCCCAGCGCCGAGAGCCGTCGGAGTACAGTGCTCCACATCCTGCTCGGTCTCGGTTGGGCCGGGCTGTTCGCGTATTGCGGCGCCTATCTGGACGCGGATCTCCCGCTCCAGACGTCATCGGTTCAGTCCGTCGGGGAACCGCTCATCGCTCAGCCCGATGACCTGTCCCGGCCTGTGATGGCGCTTGCGGCACCCGAGCCGGCCGGGGCCGTTGCGGCACCCGATGCCGGGGCGCCCCTCGCATCGCCGATCATCGCAACGCAACCGGTCGCACCGCCGGCGACGCCCCGTTCGGCCTCGGCCGGGTTCGCCTATGTCGGGACCTGGGGGCCCACTCCAGATGCCTGCAGCGCCCCCGCGCGCCGCAAGGGCTACGTCCCGGCGACGTTCACGCCCGATCGGGCCCAGGCCGGCGACACCATCTGCAGCTTTCGCGGCGCTCATCGAACCGGCAATGCCTGGGCCATGGCGGCCGATTGCGGCGCCCGCGACCGCCGCTGGTCCTCGCAGGTCCGCATCGCGGTGAACGGCGATCGCCTGACCTGGACGAGCGCCATGGGCACCTCGACCTACGTCCGTTGCGCGCGTCGCGCTGGTTAGAGCGCTCGCCCGCGCAGTGGATACCGGTTCGGCGAAAGGGCGCAACTCCAGCCGGCACGAAGACAACGCCGCCCCGTCACCGGAGCCGGTCGGCCCGAGCGGCAACAGGGCTTGGCAATAGGGCTTGGCAATAGGGCTTGGCAATAGGGCTTGGAATGTCCCGCACCGCGCGGGCCCCGCACCGCGCGGCCTCCGATCCGCGCGAACCGGCTCCCGGTTTCACCGTCATGCGCGATGACGACAGCGGGAGGGCGCCGATTTCGGAGCCGTGCAGCGTATCCACCGCGAATGCTTGTAGAAACAATCAGCACAATCGTTATCGCATTGCCTTGTGACGTTCGACAGCACATTGTGCCGATTCTTCAAGCACAGGTGCACACCGTGGACGAAACCGTCGAAACGATCGAGCGTGGGGCTCCCGACTACATCGAACTGACGGCGGGTCTCGTTTCCGCCTACGTCTCGAACAACCACCTGCAGCCGGGCGAGATTGCCAGCTTGATCGCCAACACGCACGCCGCGCTCGCGGGGCTTGCCCATAGCGGCGCCCCCGAGGCACCGGCGGCCGACAGGCCGACCCCATCCCAAATCCGGAAGTCGATCACCCCCGATGCACTGATCAGCTTCGTCGACGGCAAGCCGTACAAGACGCTGAAGCGGCATCTCAACGGCAACGGGATGACGATCGAGCAGTACCGGGAGCGCTACGGCCTGCCGCGGGACTACCCCTCGACGGCCGCGAGCTACTCCGAACAGCGCTCGGCCCTCGCGAGGAGCCTCGGTCTCGGCCAGCAGCGCAAGAAGGCGGCCCCGAAGGCCGAGGACCTCACAGCGACAGCCGCGGAGAAGCCGAAGCGTGCCGGGCGGCCGCGGAAGACCCAGGAGGCCTGAGGCCGGGCAGGGATCTGCCCGCCCCCTCCGGCGATCCTGATCTCCTCACCGATCGCGGCGGTCGAGCCTGACCGGGCTCCCGCTTGCGAGCACGCCAGTCGTCGTGCCGCCCCCGTTCACGCACGGGCGGCGCGCCCGCACCGAATGACCGGGCGACCGCTCTGTCAGGCAGCCCTCAGGCGACGCTCACCGGCACGCGGTGCCATGCCGTGCCGAGATAGCCCTTGTAGTTCCAGGTCACGTCGGGGTCGGCAGGCTGTGTCTGCCCAGCCTCGTCCCACGCCCGTACCACCAACGTGCGCTCACCGGAGGGCAGGTCGAGGTCGATGGTCCAGAACGTCCAGGCGAAGGGCGACGCGGCGTCATGCTCGAGCGAGGCCTGGGCCCAGGATCGCCCACCATCGCCGGAGACGTCGACACGCACCACGGCGCGGTCACCCGACACCGCGTAGCCGCGGATTCTGGTCGTTCCGGCCCTCAACGCGGCGCCGCGCAGCGGCTCGCAGATCACCGCGTTCAGCGGCATGGTGTTGATGGTGTGGCCCTTCGCCGGGTCGGCCGTCTCCGCGGTCACATCGGCCGGGAACAGCTTGTAATCGCTCGCCTGGATCGCGTTGTCGGAGGGGTGGTCCTGCACCGTGATGCGCTTGAGCCATTTCGGGCTCCGCACCCCGGCGTAACCCGGCACCACGGCCCGCAGCGGGAAGCCGTGCTCCGGCAGGAGCGTCTCGCCGTTCATGGCGAAGGCCAGCAGGGTTTCCGGCGCCAGCGCCTTCGCGAGCGGAATCGAGACGCCGTAGGGATGCCCCTCGACCATGTCGTGGCTCTCGAACGCGACATGCAGGGCCGCGCCCTCTTGGATCCCGGCCGCGCGCAGCACATCCCCCAATCGGATTCCGGTCCAGTCGGCCGTTCCGATGGCGCCGCCGTCCCACGGATCACCGGACACCGGTGCGACCGCCCCCATGTCGGCGCGGCGATTGCCCGCGCATTGCATCGTCGCGGTGACGACGACGTGCGGAAAATGCGACTGCACGTCGTGCAGCGACAGATCGAGGGGCGTCGGGACCGCACCATCGACGCTGATGCGGGCCTCATCCCCGACGATCGCCGGCAGATCTCCGTGGGAGCGCACGTAGAACGCATCCGCCGGCGTACGGTAGGCGGCGCGCAGCCGGACCAGCGGTGGCTCCGCGTTGTAGGGCGCATCCCCGTGAACGATCAGGCGTGCCTTTCGCTCGGCGAACGTCGACATGCAGGTTGTACCCCTTGATGCGAACTGGGAACGCCTGGGCTCATGGAGCGTAGCGCTACGAGAACGGAGGCGCGCACCATGATTCAGGCTGATACCCCGATGCCCGGCGAGGATCCGGGCGCGTTGATCGAGGATCCGTCCCGCCTCGACGAGATCGAGCCGTCCAAGCCCACCGTGCCCGAAGAGGACGACCCCGACGTGAAGGACACCGAGGTGCAGCCGACCTGATCTCGGCCGCCCAACCCCGTCCGAAGGCCGATACGAAGAGCGCCGCGACCATGATCGACCCGAAGCGCCCAGAGACCGATCCCGCCCAGGCAGAGCCGGGGGAGCGTGGCTACGAGAACCTGCCGGTCCGCGGGACCTCGCAAGGCCCACGCTCCCTCGGCGCCTCCGAGCCCGGGGACATCGGTGCGCCGCGAAACGACGAGGCGAAGCGGGTGGCCGAGCAGGGCGACACACGCTCGCCGGTCGAGCGCGCCGGGCATGAAGCGTTCGACACGGCGAAAACGGACACGCAGCGGCGAACGTGACCGGGCGGGACGCCGGATTCCCGGTGGCCGGATCCAGCCCACCGGCCACCGTGGAACCGGCCGGATCGTCAGTACCGGACGTTGGAGAAACCGTTTCCGCTTCGGCCGACGACGCTCTGGATGACCTCCTTGGTCGAGGGGCTGATCCCGCCATCGCCGCGTAGGCGCCGCCCGTCCGCCCGCTCAACGCGATCGAACTCCGGACCGCACCGCTCCAGCGCAGGGCGGATTTTGGAGGCCGGGTTCACGCCGCGTTGCGCCTCGGCGCCGTTCATCTCGAACCTGAGGCAGGACGCCAGATACCCCTTCACGTCATCGAACGCCGCGGCGTGCGCGCCCGACGTCAGGGCCACGAAAAGCAATGCGGATCGGATGAGCATCGGACACTCCGGCAAGGTTCGAGGATGGGCAAGGCTGGATGATGCCGTCAACGCACGACGAGAGCATTCGTCGCCGGCGTTTCACGCCCGCGCACGCCGTCGGCGAAGGAACGCCACAGCCCCCGCGGCCAGGATTACGCTGAGCCCGGCATTCACCTCCGGCGACGGCGCTGAACGCGAAGACGGGGTCTTCGGAACCGCGGAGCGCGGCGGTGAAGGACATCGTCCTGCTTCCCCCGGCGCCCGGGGGCGACGTGGAGGACGGATGTGCACCGGTCACCGGGGCAATGGCGGGAAGCAAGCAGAGAATGCCGGCGGACAAACCGGGGTTCTGATCGGCCACGCCGGAATTGCCGCCGCCGCCCGCCGCATGAGCACACAGGCAACGTCCGAACTCAGTAAAGTAGCATATCCCTACGTAGTCCATTGCCAATACTCAATTTACGCAACGTAAATACACTGACCTTCAGAGGGGTCATTGGCAATTATTTATTGTGGTTAATCGCACTCAATCACAGATAAAACATGCAGTTAAGATTATAGCCAAGCTTCGAGCATCTGGGGCTCTCGTTTCACTTCGCATGGTGCCAGATCCCACGCGACCCGCTCGGGCCGCGCCCCCACGCGTCAGCGACCCCGCCCGCGACATCCGACGTGCCCACGGGTGCCGGAAGGGCGAGCCCGGTTGTCTTGCGATCGGAACCGGCTCCGCGCCGCGGCCCCCGCCGCCCACCGCGCGCACTCGAAAGCGACGCGACGAGGGAACCAGATCATGGGCGCGGCGGGTCGTGGATCGCTTTGACCAGCCCCGCCGAATAGACTGTCATTATCTGGCGTTTAGACTTTTTTAACTATAATAATCGACATTCAATGTGGTCCATGGTCCTGGATCAGCAATCTTCAGCCCGCCCGGTTCGCCGGTGCGGGCTTTTTGATGCCCCGCGCCCGGGCGTTTGCCCCGGGGTGGCGGGGAGGCTCCTGATCAATCCAGAACCATGAGCGATGCAAGCAGGAACGCCATCTCTATCGCCAGCATCATGGCGATGATGCGAATGACAGACCGATCCTTCGCATTGTCGAGGTGATCCGAGCGGTCATCGGCCATGGTTGGGATCCCCATCCACGAAGCAGGCTATAGCCGCATTGGCCGCACGCTTTATCATGGATTGGAAACGCAACGGTTCGGCGAATATTTTCACGCGCCGAGATAGATCTGGCTACGCAGCCAACGCTAGGGATCGCTGAACCCTCGGCGCCGCATTCCACGCTACGGTTGCCACACGCGCAGCAGGTACCCGCCGGCCAGCACGATGATGGTGAGGGTCACGGCCGAGACCGCAAATTTCCTGGCCGCCTCCGATCCCAGATCGACGCCACGACGACGGCTTCGGGGCCTCAGGACCACGACCTTCGGATCGGAGAGCGGCTGGGTCGAACGCTCGGGTCGCCGATGCTTGGATCGCCCCATACGCATGGTCGCCTCCCTAACGCCGCTTCGTCGCATCGAGAGCTTGCGTCAGGTGCGCCACGACGTCATCGCCCTCGGACGCGGTCGAGCCGAGGTCGGCTGCAACCTCAGCCTCCGCGACACGCTTGGCCACCTCCATCAACACATGCTCCACAGGCGGCGGCCAGGGCGTCCCGTTGTCGAGAAGCATCCGGGCGGCCCTGACCAGCATGGTGAACTGCTCCGGCGGGATCGTGATCCCGGCCGCGTTCTGCTCGAGGATGCGGTCGGCGATCGCCGTCGCGAGCCTGGCCACCTCGGCCACCTTGTCGGGTTCAGTGTGGGAGCCGGTCACGTCGGGAATCCCGTTGTCTCACGAGCCCAGGGGCCGCCGACCCGATTGCGTGCCGGTCTCATGCCGGCGGCTTGCATAGGTTGTCCCGGAACAGGGCCCATTCCTCGCAGATGCGACCGTCCGAAAAGCGACAATATCCGATCTGGCCGCCGACGCCGTCCCGGATCTCCGTCGTGCCGCCCTGTTTGGCGCAGTTCACGGACGAGGGGTTCGCCAGCGCGACCCGGACGCCGGCGCTGCCAGCCTGGCTTGTACCCGCGACCAGGCAGACACCTGCGGCTGCAAGCAGAGATTGAGCGATCACGTCAGTTCAGCCCTTCGCCTTCCGGTACACGGTGCGGCGCTTCATGGAGCGCCTCCGATCCTATCACGGTCTCAAGCCCCGTTGATCTACACTCACTGTGCCCGCTGCAACCCTGAGGATCAACGTCGATGGGAAGACGGCCGCACGCCTCTGGATAAGCGAGAGGCTGGGCAGGTCGTCATGAGAGGGCCGCCCGGCTGGTGCGGGCGGGGGAAGCTGCCGTTTCCGGCCGCCGCCGAGGAACACCCGCGGCGCCTCGCGCCTTGCAGCAGGAGACCCGGCTACCGCACATCAGGCCCGACTCCGCATGATCCGCTCCTCGATCGTCGCCCTTCTGATTGTCGGAGGCCTGATCTTGCCCGGCCGTGCCGCCGACGCGCAGCACGGGTCCGACACGCTCAAGCCGATGCTGCAATCCGATAGCTTGGTCTTCAACGGGTTCACGCGGTCGAAGGATGGCCGATTGTTCTCGCCGTTCCAGCGCCAGTCGAAGGGCAAGGGCATTGAACTCGGCGAATGGCGGGACGGTCAGCCGGTGGCATTCCCCGACGCGGGCTGGAACGCGTGGAAGCCCGGTGACGACCCGGCCAAGGCCTTCGTGGCGGTCAACGCGATCCGGATCGGACCGGACGGCGACCTCTGGGTGGTCGACAAGGGCGCACCCGGCATGGGCGAGGTGCCACTCCCGGGCGGCCCGAAGCTCGTGCAGATCGACCTGGCCACCAACGCCGTGCGCCGGGTCTATCCGCTGCAAGCCGCAACCACCGACCGGAGCTTCATCGACGATTTCCGGTTCAACGGCCGCAATGTCTACCTGACGGATGCCGGCCAGCCCGGGCTGATCGTGCTCGATCTCGATACAGGCGCCTTGCGGCGTGCGCTCGACGGGCACTGGTCCACCATCGCGCAGCGGCCGCTGACCGGCCAGGGCCGCACCTTGCGGGACGACACAGGCAAGCTCCTGTTCATCCACGCCGACCAGCTCGAAGTCTCTCCCGACGGCAAGACCCTGTATTACCAGGCCTGCACTGGCCCGCTCTACAGCATCGAGACCCGCTATCTGGACGATGCCGGCCTGGCCGACGCCGAGCGGGCCAAACACGTGACGCTGTTCGCCGCCACCGTAGCCACGGGCGGGACCGCGATCGACGCGGACGGGACGATCTACGCCAGCGATACGGACGGGCTGCGTATCCTCAAAATCGCCCCGGATGGGCGCATGAGCACGCTCGTGGAGGATCCGCGCCTGGTCTGGGTCGACGCGATGTGGATCGACGAGCAGGGCGGCCTGTGGATTCCGGCCGCGCAGATGAACCGCACGCCGGCGATGAACGGTGGCGAGGCCTCGGCGGTGAAATTCCCGACGACGATCTATCGGATGCAGATCGACGCCAAGCCGCTGCGGAACTGATCCGCGTTCGAGCCCCCGGGCGCAGGCCTGGGCGCTCATCGGCGCGCCGCGGCATGCGGTCGGGAGCCTGCCGTGCTGCGGGCAGGCGCCGGGCCGTGCGCACGTGTTTGGTCCGCGCGCACGTGTTCGAACGGAGGGGGCGTTGAGAGCCGACCGACACCCGGCCGCGTTCCGCCGGATCTTGCCGGCAGGCCCTGCGTCCGGAAGCGGGGGGCTCATGCGGATCGGGACGGATCGCCGGACGCGGTGGCCAATCCCATGGTGACGGGGTCCCGCCGCCCGCTTGCAAATCGCAAATGAGCGGTTAAGCTCGAATGCGTAAGTAGTGACGAGGGGCATCGCCATGAAAACCGTACACCCGCAGAACGAGAGGCTTCCTGCACTGCCGATCCACGCCGCGATGACAGTCAATCCATCGTACGAGGATGAGGTTCATCAGGACCGGATGCGCCGTCTGCACAATGCGCGCGCCACCCAGCGCGCAGCGCGATACCACCGCATCCATCGCGCCGCCTCGATCTGACGGCGGCGCTTCCTGTTCCGCATCCGCGGGGCTGAAGACGAGGACATACGGCGCCTCCGGGACGGCATCGTCCTGGGGGCCGGCCCGCTCTGGGGACCCGGGTTCGAGGTGCACGCCTGAGCCGCCTTCGCACCGAAGGTGCGCCTGCCGCAGCTCGGTCGACGCGCCGGAACCGAAAGCCTTTCACAGGGCCAGATCAGCGGCTTACGAGCCTGACGAAGGGTCGAACCGCTTCACGTTCCCACCCAACCCGCGCGCCGGGGCGGCGCCGTGATCCGGCGATCGCCGTTGCGCCCATGCCGGAGCGCCGGTGCGACAGTGGCAGTTGTCGGAGCGCGTTCACCCTCACCCGCACAGACACGTCGGGCCGACGCTCCGACGAGCTCAGCAGGCAGGATGCTGAGCCAGGGTGCGGCCGGCGAATCGTTCGGGCACGCCAGGGCCGGCAACGACGGGGACGACCTCCGCCCCGCGGCGCCGGGCTCGTACGCTGCGTGAGCGAGCGCAGGCGACGCTCCACCGCCTCCAGAAAACGCCTGGCGACCCCGGTTGGGCTCGAACCAACGACCTGCCGCTTAGAAGGCGGCTGCTGCGGTCGATTAAGCTATTGCTGATGCGCTGTTTTTCAGCGCGTTGTCGTTGCCGTGTTGCGTTGGTGTTGCTGGTTCAATCGCGCCGAGCACAGAAAGCTCGCCTGCAGTGACCGCCCGGCGGTCCGTCCGGCCAGCCTTGAACAGGTGTCCATAGACCCGTTGCGTGAACTCAGGCGACTCATGCCCTGCCCATTCCGAGACCTGCCCGATCTTCGCTCCCTCGTCGATCCAGAGCGATACGGCGAAGTGCCGGAAGCTGTGCGCCGTCCAGCGCGGCGAGCCGTCAGCCGCTATGATCCCGAGAGCGATCTGTAGGGGGCCGAGCTGCCGGTTCACGATGTTTGGGTAGCCGATCGGTGTTCCGGTCTCCGACGGGAACACCAGACCGCCCTCCCCTGCCATCCTAGCTCGCCAGTTCGCCAGGATCGTTGCGAGCTGTGGGCCGATCGGCACGCTACGCAGAGCCGCCGCCGTCTTCACGGTGTCTCGAACATTATAGCGGTCGACTCCTTCTCGGACCTGAATGTGCTCAGGCTCGACGTTGGCCCAGGACAAGCCGCGCGCCTCACCGATGCGCAGGCCGGCAAGAGCCATCGTGGCCAGGAGTGGCCGGAGCCATGGTGTTGGGCGGAAAGTCTCCACAGCGACCCCTGAGTGCCGCGCGCGGAAGGCACGCGCCTGCCGGATCGGATGCTCGGTCGAGACCCGCCGCACCTCAACGACACGGGCCCCGTCTCCGCTTCGCTCACGAGCGATCAGAAACAGAGCCTCCGTATCAGCGGCTGCGGCGAGCATCGCCCTAACGACCTCGCGTTCTGGAATGCGGATCGTCTCCTCGACCTCACGGATCTCTGCGCGCCGTGTTTTCCGCCGGCTCCGAAGCGAGCGGACGGGATTAGCGTGGGCAAGTCGCCGACGGATCGCCTCATCGTAGATCGCACCCAGCACGATCCTGGCACGCCGACACGTGTCGTCGGTGCGTCCCTCAGCCTTGAGCCGTTCGAGCCAGTCACCGACGTCCGCCGGGTGGAGTTTCGGGAGTAGCCGAGTACCCAGGTAGGGCTTTACATGCCCCCCATAGTAGACGCGGTAATTGTGCAGCGTGGCGCCTGCCGCCCGATCCGCCTCCAGCGCGGCGATCAGCAACCGGTAGGCGTGGTCCACCGTGCTCGCTGCGCGGTCTGGTACATGGATGCCGGTTATCACCTCGCTCCGAACACGTACGAGAAACCCATCAGCCTCCTTCCTCGTGGGAAACTGGCGGAAGCGGCGAGCGCCGCCGCCGTCTGTGTAGGACGCGAGCCAAACGGCCTTACCGCTTGGGAGCGTTCGCTTTCGGATAGTTGCCATCGGCACCTCGTTGACATCGCGCTTGGAGGCTATCAGAAAAAACGGAGCCGCACTCAAAAATAGGGTTGCATTGAAAATGAGCCATACTCATAATCGGATCCGTTAGACGATGGCAACCCTTAGCGAACTGGTGAAGGCAATCGCTCAGATTCAGGGACTTGAGGAAAATCAGGTGCTTTGGATCGCTAGATACCTTCGCGAGGACGGACTGATTGCTCAGGGTGGCCGTGGTCGAGGCGGAGCTAAAATGAGAGTAGGAGATGCAGCAAACTTGCTAATTGGCGTCAACGCTCCCGGCGCCGCAAAACAATCATGTCAGCTTGTTAGATCATTTCGCGCACTACCACTAACTCGTGATTTTTTATCTCTAGAAGACCCCGAAGAATGGGACGAACTTAGGTCAGAAAATGATAATGATTGGAATAAATCTTTTTACCGACTCGCTCCGTTCGGAGATACACTTGAACAGATAATCAATAAGTTCCGCAATGAAGGTGATCAGTTGGATCGCCACACTACTCGGATCACGCTCTCCGGGCCGGAACTGACAGCCAGCATTTACATGGGTGCAGAAGAAGCAGAGCGAGCAAGAGACATGTTCGTAAATGTCTCTTTTGGACCGAATATAGTTTGTGATGACTCAAAAGAAGTACCTGATCAAGAGATCAGCAAAACATTCACTGACCGAACGCTTGCCAGAGTTGGCGAAGCACTAAAATCTTAAACCGCTGGGATTAGAAAAATGGAAGATATCAAAACTCGCCCCCCTGGCGTGAACGCTACCGGCTTGCCTCTTGCTGAGGATCTTATGTCTGGTGCTGGAGCGATTGCACACTTTATCTTCGGCAATGACTCAGAGGGCAGTCGCCGAAAGGTCTATCACGCAGCCGATAAACTAGGGCTGCCCTGCTTTAAATTAGGTGGAACACTGTGCGCCCGCCGCACCACCATCCTGAAGTGGATCGCGAAGCAGGAGAGCGTGGTATGAGCGCGGATGTCATCAAGTTTCCAACGGGGAGGCCAAATTTTGGCGCCGCGCCGATCAAACAAATAATTGCTTGGGTGCCTGAATATGGCATTGACATCGTTGACGGCGTCGGTGTGCCACACTGGACCGGCAAAGAAGTGCTCTGCAGGCTGATCAAGAATCCAGCCTTCACAGGAGACCTTAATTCTGATCCTTACGAGGATCCTTATACATATAAGGAAGTGGGGGCCTTCTGGGATCCAGTTCGTCGTGACGCGCCAGTCCCTAATTGTCCAGTAAAACAATTCGACTGGGACGAGTTTGAACGTTTGGCCGTTTCGACATGACCGCCGTCGTCCTCCCGTTCCGCTTCGCCCGCCGGCTGCCGCAGATTCGGAAGACGGCGTTGTACATGGTGACGGTCCCTAGCAACCATGCCGAGGGCCACCTTCGGGAGCAGCTGCGGCGCCTTGAAGACGGACTTCGTAGGAAGGGCATCTCTGAACCGCTCATCCGGTCCGAGGTCGGATCCTACGAAAGCGCCATCCGCGCGCACCTATGGCGCCTCTTGGTCAGCCAAGGAGGCGCCGCGTGAAGAGGGATGCCAAGGGCAACGACAAGAAAGAGCCGCAGCATATCCGCCTCTACGAGTGGCTGACGGAATCAGCGGCTTGGCAGCATCTCAGCACGGCGGGCCGGGCGCTCTACGTGCTGCTGAAGCAGCGATACAAGGGCATAAACAACGGTCGCATCATCCTCTCGGTGCGGCAAGCCGCCGATAATTTGAACATTAGCAAGACCAGTGCCTCGAAAGCGTTTCGGGAGCTGCAGTCGCTCGGCTTCGTCGAGGTCGTGATCGTAGGAGGCTTCGACAGCAGAAAGGATGGACGTGCTACCGAATGGCGGTTGACCGAACACACATGCGACGTGTCGGGCCAATTGCCGACCAAACGCTTCATGAGTTGGGTGCCTGGAAAGAATTTCACGGTCCCCCAGGGCGGACGCTCAGTCCCCGAGGGCGGACAGTCGGTCCCCCAGAGCGGACTGATGGGCCAAAGAATTCCTAGAACCGTCCCTCTCCGCGGACCGTGAAGCCCGGTTTCAGCGTTCTCACGGTCCCTCAGGGCGGACACATCTAATATACCATTCCCGTAGGCGCCACGCGCTCTGCGCCAACAGCATCCAGCACCATCACAGAGATCGGCCGCCACCCGCGGCTGTGCGGCCCGGCGCTATCCGGAGGGAGAGAAGTCATGTTTGAGAAAGAAAAAAACGAGCCCCACCGGATCAATCACTGCCTAGTGCATCCCGCCGTCACCATGGCGGCACATATGGCCCAGCAACTCCATGCAGCTAGCGTCAGCACAATTACCGCTGCGGAGTTCGAGGAGTTGTTCGAGACGACGGCGGCGCAAACGGACTGGCGTGATCACGGAATCACCCTCCGGATGGCGCTGCTGATGGCGTCGACCGCGCTCCAACTCCAAGCCTCGCTCTACTCGGCGATCTTAAAGGAGAGCTGCGAAGCTCAGAGCAATATGAAAACCGTCATGGCGCTCAGCGCCATCGCCGATCAATTCGGCGACGCTCAGCGCATCTGAGACGAAACGGGCCCGGGAAGCGACGGCGAGCGCCCCCGAGCCCAACCACAGTCCCCGCAGAGGAATTCCAGTCATCATCAAAAATAACACGCCTTCGGCTGGCCCGCACGCTTCCCCGCAGCACGGCCGGGTCTCGGCCGTGATAGGCACCATGCGAGACCCGGACTCCGATCGCGAGGCCATCCGCGCGCTGCGCGCCGCCCTTGTCCAGCAGATCGCTTCCAACCTCGACATGTTCGACCGGGTCGACGCAATCACCGCCCGGCACGCGAACCGCTGAGCCTCTGTCCGCAATTCGCAATTCGCAATCGCGAGCAGATCTTTCGAGCATACCAGCCTTGCCAAGGCTGAGACGCAAGCACGGGTCCTGGCTGAGCGGCACGATGATGAGTTCGCCGTGTTCGCACAGGTCGCTTCGGTAATGCCTCCCCTTAAAGAGCCGGTCGTGTCGCCGCCGGCGGAGCCACTGTTGCCGGTTTCAGCGCCGTTGCCGCGCACGGCTGTAGTCATTGAGCGTCGCATTTCGCGCCGGCGATCCCCCAGAGCGAAGCTTCGATGACCCGCGCAGTTATCGTTTCCCCCCGCCTTACGCCGTGACTCAAAGATGACGAGGCGCGCCCTGGCTTCCACATCGTCCACCGCAACGACTGGACCGATCCGGCCCGGTTCGAGGTCGTCACGATCCTGCCGGAGGAAGTGAACGGGCGCTGGGAGTGGCGCGTCTGGCGATGCGGCGGCACCAAGCCTAAAAGAGCAGACCAGTGGGATTTTCAGGTCAGGATCGATTGTTTCAGGTCCGGGCCGGACCATGCGCTCGATCTAACCGCGATCCGGGGCAGAACGGACAGGCTGTCCGATCTGAAGTTCGCCCCAAAATTATCCTAGCAACGTCCCGGTGCCGCGCGAGTCCATATCGGGAACACGTGACGAATTGTTGACCGTTAACTGGTAAAACGCTGCACATGTAGCGTAGTGGGAGGCCGCGTCATGGCCCTGGACCTGTTCGTCTCCGGCGTCCTGATCGGGAGCGTCGTCCACTGTTGGTCCGGCTGCTTCGCCTACAGCCCAAGCGGCGCTCCCCTGGGCGAGTACGCTGACCTCGATGCGGCCGCCGCGGCGCTCGCAGCTCGCGTCGACCTGGAGCCCGTTGCGGCATGACCAGGAACGACACCAACACCGAGCTGCTGATCCGCCTCATCCAGCGCGTGCCCATGCTGGCGATCGGTGTGAAGGCGGCCGAGGCTGAAGGCGACCTTCCTGCCATCGCCTACCGCCATCGCCTACCAGAGCGCCGTCACAACGTGGCAGCGAGAGGCAACAGCGGCCGTTGCAGAGATCCGGGAGGGGTACCCACCCCGAGACCGTCGTGTCGCTCCTGACGCCTACACGCGGGCCGCTGCAGCCGCCGACATGATGCGGACCACGCTGGAGCCTGTGTCAGCTTGATCGCCCGCTCTGTTTACCAAGGGAGGGGGGAGGCAAAAGTCCGGGCCGTAGGGGTTTCTGACCGCACAGGGTCGCATTCGCAGATTTAATTTCCTCAAGCCTGATTTCTCTATTCAAGTTGGGGGCAAACATGGTCGGTCAGCACGGCGGAAATCGCCCTGGCGCAGGGCGGAAACCGGGGCCTGTAATTGCTCCAGATCCGATCATTGCCCTGGGCGACGTACTCAGCCGGCTACCCTGCGGAGAACCGGGCCGGCGAAGGCGGTGTGCGACGGCGCTTGCGGCATACGGTGCCAGCAATGAGGAGATCGCCGCGGCTCTGGCGATCGAGCCTGCCGAATTAGTGGAACTCCTCGGCGCTGACATCGATGTTGGTCGCATCGTCCTGCGAACGAACATCCGGCACGAAATTATTCGCGCCGGGCTCGGCCAGGGCCGGACCTTTTCCGTGGCAGCGGCCAAGACAGCGTTGCGCTGGCTCGCGCAGCCGGCAGCAAGGCGCTGACGATGCACCCGTTCGACGTGCTGCGGATGCCGAAGGGCGACCGCGAGCCAGCACTCCGGCAAGCCGCACAACGCCAGCTTGTCGCCTTCGATCGTCTGGGCGACCCCGCGCCTCCCCGGCCGTGATGCCGCCGCGGCGGGGATCCCCGCAGCATGCTTCGGCAGACTGCCCTGCGCCGAATTGTCGAGTTCGCCCGCCGCCATCGCGTCGACCTACCCGGTCAGGCCGTCGCTTGCGCCAACCCTCACCGCCGTCGCGTAGCTCGCGACCCTACGCCGAGCTTCGGAACGTCTGCTTCCCAGAGGTTTGAGCGCCTCCGGATGACCGAAGGTGGCCGAAAGCGGCCTGTCCGCTGCGGAGAAAGTCGGTCGGAAAAGCGGACGGGCCCCTACCGACACTTTGCAGACCCAGCGAAGGTCCGCTCCCCGGCAGCTTGGTGGGCAACGATCTACGACTGGAGCGGGTGATTCAGTTGCGACCCGCTTCCCAATCATCGTTGGCCAGCAGGTGCAGCAAGCCAAGGACGGCTTGGCAGCGGCCCAGAAGGAACTCGCCACGGCGCAGTCAGAGCGGGATCGCGTGATCTCCGAGCGGAGCCAAGCCGAGCAGGCGGTCCGGAAGCTGGCGTCCGACCGCGACGGTGCGACCTCGGCGGTGGAGGCGCTACAGAGAAAGCAGGCCGACGCTCAGGCGCAGTTGGCGACCTTGACCGAGACGCTGGCCACTCGGAACAAGGAGATGGCCGCGCTCGAGGACCGTCTCGGGACGACGCGTCAGGAACTGGCGGCGGCCCAGGCCAAGCTCGCCGAGGCGCGTCAGCAGCTCTCGGACCAGCCTCCGGCCATGACGATCCATCCCGGCCCATCTCAGCCGCAGGCGCCTGCCGTCGCACCCAAGACAGAGTGAGTTTGCAGATGTCCGCCTGCGTCTGAAGTATCATCAAGATCTGTGTCTCGTTAGAGTCGTTCGTCCGTCACACGGGACTTCGACGGTCCCGTGTGACGGACGATCCCAAGGCATCCGGGTCTCCGACGCGACCCATCGTGCTGCGGGCCAGGAGGGGCGCGACACTTCGGGAGGGACGGCAACCGACTCGTTCATCGCAGGTTCTCTCCCTGTCGGCGGGATCGAGGATTGCATTCGCTCCGGACGCTGGGTCACCGCATTTCGGTGCCCCCGGGCAAGGGTTGCAACGGCGTTGCGCAACGATAGCGGGCCTGGCGAGATTGACCTGAGGCTGTTGAAGGCTGCGGTCGAGGCGACGGGCGAGGCCATCCTGATCACCACGGCGGAGCTCGACGAGCCTGGGCCGCGCATCGAATACGCCAACGCCGCCTTCGTGCGCCTGTCCGGTTATGGGTTGGACGAGGTTATCGGCCGGAGCCCGCGCTTCCTGCAGGGCTCAAGAACGGAACGTGCCGAGCTCGACCGCGCCCGGGCGTTGCTTGAGGCGGGGGAGCCGTTCCAAGGCGAGGCGTTGAATTACCGTAAGGATGGTTCGACCTACATGGTCGAGTGGCTGATCACACCCGTTCGGGAAGCCGATGGCCGGATCACGCACTGGGTCTCCGCCCAGCGCGACGTGACGGACCGCCGTGCCTTCGAGGAGCGGCAGGCCATGATGGTCCGCGAGCTCCACCACCGCGTCAAGAACACCCTGGCGACCGTCCAGGCCGTCTTGAACGCCACGATGCGCTCGGCCGTGTCGCTGCCGGAATTCGGGAGGGCCTTCACCGGCCGCATCGTCTCGCTCGCGCGGACCCACGCGCTCATTACCGAGGACCAGGCTCAGGTCGCATCGTTCGAGGGACTGCTCAGGGCCGAACTCGATCCCTACAACGAGAACGGTCGCATCACCCTCCGGGGGCCGGACCTTCGGCTTCCCTCCGAGCTGGCGGTACCCATCGGCATGGCCTTGCACGAGCTGACCACCAACGCCCTTAGGCACGGCGCTCTGGCGCATCCGAATGGTCGGGTCACCGTAACGTGGACCGTGGAGGATCGCCCGGACGGCGGCTGGCTAGCTTGGGTCTGGAACGAGCATGACGGACCGCCGCCTTCGCTGCCCACACGGGAGGGTTTCGGCATGCGACTGATCAACCGCATCCTGTCCGCGCAGACGGGCGCCGAGGTGGACATCGCAGCGGACGCCGACGGCCTTCGGATCAGCATCGGCATCCCCCTGCCGAAGCGCTGACGGTTCTCTTCGCCATCGACAAATCGGACGACGACCGCCGGGACGCTGCGCGGATCGCATGGTGACGTGGTGACCATTGCGATAAGGTCGTGCAATGTTTGCAGAAATAGCTCGGACGACGGAATGAGAGCGTGGATGTGATGTCCTGCGATACCAGAACCCCGATTGGCCGGAACGCTTTACGCCGCTTGGGCCTGACATTCCCATGGATCGCATCACGATGAGCGACCGAGAGGTCGAACGCCTTCGAGCCCTCGACCGCTACCGGCTGCTGGACACGCCTCCCGAGCAGGACTTCGACGAGATCGCCGAGGCCGCCGCGGACCTGTGCGAGACGCCCATCGCGGTGGTCAACCTCGTCGGCGACGGGCGCCAGTTCTTCAAGGCCGAGATCGGCCTCGGCGTCCGTGAGACCCCGCTTGAGACCTCCTTCTGCCGGCAGGCGCTGCTCCAGGAAGACTTCCTGTGCATCCCCGATGCGAGCCACGACCCGCGGTTCGCAGGCAACCCGCTCGTGACCGGCGAGCCTGGCCTGCGCTTCTATGCGGGCGCCTTGCTGAGGACTCCCGAAGGCCAACCGGTCGGCACGGTCTGCGTGCTCGACACCAAGCCGCACGACCTCACGGATCGACAACGCAAGGGCCTGATGCGTCTCGCCCGACAGGCCATGGGCCAGATGGAGCTTCGCCGCTCCCTCAGGGAGCAGGCCGAGCAGCGTCTGCTCAACGAGCGCATCCTCGACGGCGCCACCGACTACGCCATCGTCGCTAGCGATCCGGAAGGACGCATCACCCGGTGGAACGCCGGGGCCGAGCGCATCATGGGCTGGATCGAGGCGGAGATGCTCGGTCTCCCACTCGACGTGTTCTTCACGCCTGAGGATCGGGCCGGGGGCATCCCGCGCGAAGAAATGGAGCTCGCCCGGCTGACCGGAAACGGTCCGGACGAGCGATGGCACGTGCGCAAGGACGGCAGCCGTTTCTGGGCGACGGGCGAGGTGAAGCCGCTCATGTCGGGCGGCGGCGAGGTGCTCGGCTACCTCAAGATCCTGAGGGACCGCACCGAGGAGCGCGAGGTCGCGGCAGCACTGGAAGCCAGCGAGTTGAGGTACCGCTCCCTCGTCGAGGTGAGCCCGCAGGTGGTGTGGTTCGGCGATGCCGACGGGACGATCTCCTACTGCAACGCCTATTGGTACGACTACACGGGCCTCCCGGCCGGCGAGACCGGCGAGGCCAGTTGGATGGGCGTGATCCATCCCGATCATCGCGACGCGACCCGTGTGGCATGGCTCTCCGCCGCCTCGGCGGGCCGGCCCTACGAGGTCGAGTTCCTCCTTCGGCGGGTGGACGGCGAGTACCGGTGGTTCCTATCCCGAGCCCAACCGGTACGGGACACCGATGGAACGATCCGCAGCTGGATCGGAACCTCACTCGACATCCACGAGCGCAAGGTCGCCGAGGAACGCTTTCAGGCGCTCATGACGCTCGCCCCGGCCGTCATCTGGTTCGGCAATCCGGACGGCAGCCTCAGCTATCTCAACGACCGTTGGTACGCCTACACCGGACAGATCCCCGAGCAGGCCCTGCCGTGGGGATGGGCGGAGGTGATCCACCCGGACGACCTGCCCGGCCTCCGAGAGGCATGGGATGCGGCGCGCATGGGCGAGGTCACCTACGACACCGAGGCCCGGTTGCGACGGCTCGACGGGGCCTACCGCTGGTTCCTGATCCGGGCCGAGCCGATGCGCGACGGCACCGGGCACGTTGTTGGCTGGCTCGGCAGCAACAGCGATATCCACGACCGTAGGCAGGCCGTGGAAGACCTCGCAAGGGCGCGGGAACAGCTGAGGCTTGCCGTCGACGCGACCGGCACCGGCATCTTCGACTACGACCTGGTCGCCGATGTGCTTGAGTGGGACGTCCGCACGCGTTCCTTCTTCGGCCTTGGACCCGACGATCCGGTCAGCCTTGAGGTCTACCTCGCCCGCCTCCATCCGGACGACCGCGAACGGGCTGACCGAGCCGTGGCCGCGGCGCTCGATCCGGCCGGCGGCGGCACCTACGACATCACGTACCGCACCATCGACCCGGCGGGCGGGATCGAGCGTTGGGTTTCCGCGAGGGGCCAAACGCTGTTCGAGGGCGACCGGCCGATACGCCTCATCGGCACGGCGCGCGACGTCTCCGAGGGCCGCAGGGCGGAGCAGGCCCTGCGCGAGACCGAGGAGCGCTACCGCATCGCCGCACGGGCAACCAACGACGCGATCTGGGACTGGGACCTGACCACCAACCTTGTCCTGTGGAACGAGGCGCTCCACGTCGCCCACGGACACCGACCGGAGACGGTGGAGCCCACCGGCGACTGGTGGATCGCCCATATCCACCCCGATGACCGGTCCCGTATCGACGCCTCCATCCACGCCGTCATCGACCGGATCGACACGGCGTGGACCGACGAGTACCGGTTCCGCCGGGCGGACGGGTCCTACGCCGACATCCTCGACCGCGGCTACGTCATACGGAACGATGATGGTCGTGCCGTGCGGATGATCGGCGCGATGTTCGACATCAGCGAACGCAAGCGCGCCGAGGAGCACCAGCGCCTGCTCACCGGCGAACTCCAGCACCGGGTCAAGAACACCCTCGCCATGGTCCAGGCGATCGCCAGCCAGACCTTCCGCAACGCCGCAGACATCGAGTCCGCCCGCGAGGCGTTCTCCGCCCGCCTGATCTCCCTCGGGCGTGCGCACGACATCCTGACCCAGTCCAGCTGGACCCAGGCTCCCATCGCAGAGGTCGTGGACGGCGCCCTGGCGGTTCACCGCGGCGAGGCGGTCTCGCGTATCCGTTCGAGCGGTCCCGACGTGCCGCTTGCCGCCAAGCCGGCCCTCGCCCTGGCGCTCGCCCTCCACGAACTCGCAACCAACGCGGCCAAGTACGGAGCCCTGTCGAACGAGGATGGGACCGTGGACCTGCGCTGGCACGTCGTCCACGAGGGCGACACGCCGCGCTTCTGCCTAACCTGGTCCGAACAGGGTGGCCCACCGATCCTGGCACAGCCGTCGCGCCGCGGCTTCGGTTCTCGACTGATCGAGCGCAGCTTCGCGGCAGACGTCGGTGGCGACGTGCGTATGACCTACAGCCCCGCTGGGCTCGTCTGTCGGCTGGAGGCGCCGCTCGCGTCGATGCAGGAAACCAGGGACGAGGCGGCCTGATGCCGCGGTGAGGTCGGGTTCCGATGTCCATCGCAAGTTTAGGCGTGCCCCCGCAATCCCTGATCGGGCATGGGGCCTCCGGAGACCGGCTTCACGGCGTCGCCGCTCCGCACATCCGGCATCGCCTGAAGGGCGCCGCGGGGACCTATCGTTCGACGACGCGTTGGGAAATCACTAGGTTCTTCGAGAGGCTCATGAGCCGCCCGCGTTTCGGGCGTCTGCCGTTGCGCCGCTCCCGCATCATGGTGCCCATGCCCGACGACGATAAGCGTTCCGTTCCGACCCCTGCCCGGACCGCGGTGTCAACCGGCATCCCGGGCCTCGACGACATCCTGGCCGGAGGTCTCACCCCGCAGCGCCTCTACCTCGTGGAAGGCACCCCCGGCACCGGCAAGACGACCCTGTCGCTCCAGTTCCTGCTCGAAGGCGTCGAGCGGGGCGAGAAGGGCCTCTACGTCACCCTTTCCGAGAGCGCGGACGAGCTTCGGGCGGGCGCTGCCTCCCATGGCTGGTCGCTCGACGGCATCGAGGTCTACGAACTCGTCAACGAACTCGGTCTGGACCCCGACAGTGAGCAGTCGATCCTGCATCCCTCGGACGTCGAACTCGGCGAGACCGTGCGTGAGGTCATGGAGCGTGTCGACGCGCTCGAACCGAGCCGCGTCGTGTTCGACAGCCTCTCGGAACTCCGCCTGCTGGCCCAGAACCCGCTGCGTTACAGGCGGCAGATCCTGGCCCTGAAGCAATACTTCGCGTCACGCCGTTGCACCGTGCTGATGCTCGACGACAACACCGCCGACGTCCAGCTTCATAGCATCGCCCACGGCGTCATCGTCCTGGAGCAGATGGAGCGCCAGTTCGGGGCCGAACGTCGGCGCGTCCGCGTTCTCAAGATGCGTGGCGTCAAGGCCAGAGGCGGCTTCCACGACTTCATCCTCGACACCGGCGGCCTGACCGTCTTCCCCCGCCTCGTCGCCGCGGAACACGGAGCTGACTTCAATCCTGTCACGAACACGACCGGCCTGGCCGAACTCGACCTCCTGCTCGGCGGTGGCCTCGTGAAGGGGACCAGCACGTTGCTGATGGGGCCCTCCGGCAGCGGCAAGACGACCACCGCCGTCCGTTGCTTGCTCGCCGCCCTCGAACGGGGTTCGAGGGCGAGCTATTTCCTGTTCGATGAGGGCAAGGCGACCCTGCTCGCGCGTTCCGCCCTCCTCGGCATGGACCTGCGACCGTACGTGGCGAACGGCTCGCTCGACCTCATGCAGATCGACCCGGCCGAGATCTCACCGGGCGAGCTCTCCTCGCGTGTCCGCGAGGCCGTCGAGCAGAATGGCTCGACCTTCGTGGTCATCGACAGCCTCAACGCCTACGTCCACGCCATGCCGGACGAGCAGTACCTGATCCTGCAGATGCACGAGCTCCTGAGCTACCTGGACCAGAAGGGCGTCACGACCGTGATCGTCCTCGGCCAGCACGGGGTCATCGGCGAGGTTCGCAGTGACGTCGACCTCAGCTACCTCAGCGACGGCATCCTGCTGTTCAGGTACTTCGAGGCGCAAGGATCGGTCCGGACCGCACTCTCGGTGGTCAAGAGCCGGGTCAACGCGCACGAGCGCACGATCCGGGAGCTGCGCATCTCGGCGACTGGACTTCAGGTCGGAGAGGTGCTGACCGACTTCCAGGGCGTGCTCACAGGGCTGCCGGCCTACGGGGGCAAGGTCGCGATGCTGGAAGGCGAGACGGTGACGTCCGGACCCGTCACGTGATGTCCGCCTCCGAGGTCGAGAGTCGGGTCCTGATCCTGGCACCGCGCGGACGCGATGCAGGCGTCATCCATCAGTTGCTCGCCAAGTCGGGGACGCCCGCCGCGATCTGCGCGGACGTGACGGCGTGGGTCGCCGCACTGAATGACGGGGCGGCAACCACGGTCGTGACCGAAGAGTCCCTTGTGGAGGCCGACACGGCCGCGCTCGATGCTTGGATCGACGCCCAGCCGCCATGGTCGGACTTCCCGTTCATCCTGCTGGCGACGCGCCAGGCCGGACGCAGGCCGGCGCGTGCGGCCGCCATCATCGAGCGGCTCGGCAACGTCGTGCTGCTGGAGCGGCCCATCAACGCCGAGACCCTCGCCAGCGCGGTGGCGTCGGCGGTCCGAGTGAGGCGGCGGCAGTACCAGGCCCGTGGGCACATTCTCGAACGCGAACAGGCTGAGGAACGGCTCCGCGAAGCCAACGAGACGCTGGAGTGCCGGGTCGCGGAGCGTACCCGCGAGGTCGAGGCCGCACGCGAGACACTTTCGTTCGCGCTGGATTCAGCCGGCATGGGTTCCTGGGATCTGGATCTCGCCAGCGATAACGCACGGCGCTCCCCCCGCCACGACGCGATCTTCGGCTACGACGAACCGGTGGCAACCTGGGGTCGGGCGGACTTCCTCGACCATGTCGTCCCGGAGGACCGCTTGCTCGTCGAGGCCGCCTTCGTACGGGCGACTGGGACCGGAACCCTCGACGTGGAGTGCCGCATCAAGCGACTCGACGGTGCGATCCGGTGGATCGCCGCCAAGGGCCGGGCGAAGTACCGCGCCGACGGCGAACCCGTGCGCATGGCCGGCATCGTCATGGACCGGACCGACCAGCGGGTCACTGAAGACGCGTTGCGCCAAGCCCAAAAGATGGAGGCCATCGGGCAGTTGACCGGGGGCGTGGCGCACGACTTCAACAACCTGCTCACCGTCATCGTCGGCGGCCTCGACATGATGATCCGGAAGCCGGAGCACACCGAGCGCGTCGTGCGATTGGCCGAGGCCGCCATGGGCGCCGCGCGCCGCGGCGAACAGCTGACCCAGCAGCTCCTGGCCTTCTCGCGACGGCAGATGCTGCGGCCGCAGACCCTCAACCCGAACCGCCTGCTCCTCGACTTCCGGCCCCTGGCCGAGCGTGCGGCCGGCGGTGCCGTCGAGATGGCGTTCGACCTCGATCCGACCATCGACCCAATCCGCATCGACCCGGCTCAGTTTGAGGCCGCGGTGCTGAACCTCGTGGTCAACGCCCGCGACGCGATGGATGGGAGCGACCGCGCCGGACGGATCTCAGTCGCCAGCCGCAACGTCCGCCTCGACACCGCCGCCGTGGCCGACAAGGGCGTGCCGCCGGGCGACTACGTCGAGGTCTCGGTCGCGGATACCGGATCCGGTATTCCGCCCGAGGCCCTGGCGCGGGTGTTCGAGCCGTTCTTCACAACCAAGGAAGTCGGCAAGGGAACCGGGCTCGGCCTATCCCAGGTCTACGGCTTCACCCGCAGCGCAGGCGGCTACGTCGCCATCGAATCCGTCGTGGATGCCGGCACGACGTTCCGGCTGCTCATCCCACGGTCCTCGGACCCCGCGGGTGAGGAAGTCGGTACGGGCGGCTCCCTGCCGCTCAGGAGGGCGACGGACGGCGACACCGTCCTGCTGGTCGAGGACGACGAGCAGGTGCTCGGCATGGCGGTCGAGAGCCTGGAGGAATTGCGCTACCGCGTGGTCGTCGCCCGCAACGCGGCGGAGGCACTGGAGCATCTGCGGGGTGTCGAACGCATCGACATCCTGTTCTCCGACGTCGTGATGCCCGGCGGGATGAACGGGTCCCAGCTCGCTGTCGAGGCCCAACGCCTGCGCCCCGGGCTGAAGGTCCTGCTCACCTCGGGCTACGTCGCGAATCTCGACGAGGGCCAAGTCATCGGCAAGGGCGAGCTGCCGGTCCTGAACAAGCCCTATCGACGGGACGAGCTCGCCCGGTCCCTGCGCCTCGTCCTAAATGGCGAGTGAGGTCCGGCGAACGCTCCGGGTGCCCTCGAACCTCCACCTTCCGAGGCGTGGCGGGGCGCTTCCGCCGCAGGACATTCCAGGAACGGCGGTACCCGCCCCACGTTGGCCGCCGAACCCTGAATAAATCGGAGCCTCGAATACATGGCCGGCACGGACATCGCCACGATCTACGCAGGCGCGTTGCGCAACACCCGCGCCCTTGAGAAGCAAGGCCTGGAGCAGATGGAACGTCAGCTTTCGGGCCTGGAGCGCTATCCCGACTACGCAGCCGTCCTTCGACGCCACGTCGAGACCACGAAGGCGCAGATCGACCGCCTTGACAAGGCGTTGGCCGCCATCGGCGAGAGCCCCTCGACCCTGAAGGAGACCGTCACCAGCGTCGCCGGCTCCATTGGCGCCGCCGTGCACGGCATCGCCCAAGACGAGACGCTGAAGAACCTCTACGCGGGCTACGCCTACCAGTACGACCAAGTCGCCGCCTACCGCTCGTTGGCGGTCATCGCGGAAAAGGCCGGCAAGACCGACCAAGTCTCGGCCTTCCACACCACGGCCGAGGAAGAGGCGAAGGCCGCCGAGGATATCGCGGCGCTGATCGAACCGGTGACCAAGACCTACCTCGACCTCACCCTTAGCGGCGCCAAGGCCGATTGCTGAACCGCTTCCGGGCGGCCTCATTCAGGTCGCTCGTTTCCCGTTTCGGAGTTGAACGATGGCGGACAAGGACGATCACGAGGCGACCTACAAGGCGTTCAAGGAGGTCGTGAACATGACTGCCGCGGCCCTCGATAAGCATCTCGGGAGCGAGGATAGCCAAGCCGTCGGCCAGAAGAAGGACGGGGGCGAGGCGACGGGGCACCAAGAAGGGCGCCGCATCGTAGAGATGCTGCACAAGAAGAAATCCGACTTGTCGGACGACGACTACGGACACATGCGCAAGGTCGTCGGCTACGTTCACCGGCACCTGAAGCAAGGTGGCCCACAGGACAAGGCCGACATGAAGGACTCGCCTTGGCGGATGTCGTTGATGAACTGGGGCCACGACCCGATGAAGGCCTGATCCATGGATGACCCCACCCCGATCGCCACCACCGTCGAGGCTTGTGGCCAGGATCACGCTCGCTACCGGTGGCACCTCACGGACGCGGACGGTGTGTCCGTCCGCGTCGCCCCTGAAGCCTACGACACGGCCGAGGATGCCGAGGTAGCGGGGCAGGCGGCGCTGGAGGCGTTTGGTTCGGCCTCAAACCTTCGAACGTCGTAAAGTTTTGTAAGGTCAGAACCGGAATAGATACGCACGAGACCTGGCGGCGCCGGGCCACGTTCTGAGGATGGATAGCCACCATGCCTATGCCGACGTTATGCTGCGCTTGAGTCGCAAGCATCGCGTCAGGGGCTCGGAAGCCTGCAGAACCCTGGCGGCCCTGCGCCATAGTGGCATTTCGTCAGAAGACGGTCGACTCTGGGGATGAGCCTTCCGGCTGGTTACATGTTTCGTCTCAGGCGTCCTGTCGGCGCCGCTACGAACTGGCTCCAACCTCCTCGCGTCCAACACATTTGCCTACTAACGCCCCGACATGCAGGCTTCGCACCGATCCGACCCAACCACCCTGACACGCGACAAACTCGAAGCTGAGGTGCGCCAATTACGTGCCCAGTCGGCCTCGCTCGCGCAGATGTTCGAGCAGGCCCCGAGCTTCATCGCGCTTCTGACCGGGCCCGAGCATCGCTTCGCGCTGACCAACGCCGCCTACCAGCAGGCCATCGATCATCGGGACGTGGTCGGAAGCACCGTGGCGGAGGTTCTGCCGGACGCGGCGGCGCAGGGCTATGTCGACCTGCTCGACCAGGTCTTCCGTTCGGGCAAGGCACATAGGGCCACGGCTGCCCGGTTCGACGTCCAGGCTGTGCCAGGTGGACCGGTCAACGAGCGCTACCTCGACTTCGTCTACCAACCGATCACCGATGCCCACGGCACGGTCAGCGGCATCTTTGTCGAGGGGCACGACGTCACGGAACGCACGCTTGCCGAGGTCGCCCTCCGCGAAAACGAGGCGCGCTACCGGACGCTGTTCGAGAGCATTGAGGTCGGGTTCTGCATCGTCGAGATGCGGTTCGAGGGCGAGCGCGCCGTCGACTACCGGATCGTCGAGGCCAATCCGGCCTTCGTGCGGCAGACGGGGGCCGATGTCGCGGGACGGTGGGTCAGCGAGTTCGCTCCCAACCTGGAACGGCATTGGTTCGACACCTACGGGCACGTCGCACTGACCGGCGAGCCCGCCCATTTCGAGCACTACGCCGAAGTCTTCGGACGTTGGTTCGACGTCCGTGCCCTGAGGACCGGGGACGCTTCCGCAAGACGGGTCGCCATCTTCTTCTCGGACATCACCGAACGAAGGACCGTCGAGAAGCGGGCCGAGGCAGGGGAGCGCGAGCTCCGCTTAATCACCGACGCGCTGCCCGTCCTAATCTCCTTCATCGGCGACGACCACGTCTATCGCTTCGCCAACCGCGCCTACGACGACTGGTTCTCCATCCCGGCCGAGGCGGTCGTCGGCCGGGACGTCAGAGACCTGCTTGGGCCGGAGGCCTACGCCGCTCGGAGGCCGTACATCGACCGGGCGCTTGCAGGCAAGACGGTCACCTTCGAGCTCGACTGGCCGCGTCGCGACGGGGAACCCCGCATCGCCGAGATCCGCTACCTGCCCCGCCGCGCGACTGACAGAACCGTCGACGGCTTCCACGTGTTCGTCCACGACATCACCGCACGGAAGCGCACGGAAGTGGACCTTTCTCGCCAGGTCGCGGCCCGTACCGCCGAGCGCGACCAAGTCTGGAAAGCCTCCTCTGACCTGCTCTGTGTAGCCAACCTCGATGGTTATTTCGTCAGCCTCAACCCGGCCTGGCCGAGGACGCTGGGTTGGACTGAGGAAGAGATGAAGGCGCGGCCATTCCTCGACTTCGTGCACCCGGACGACATCGAGGCCACCCTGGCGGCGGCGGCCGGCCTGTCGCGCGGCGAGGCCCAGTTCACCTTCGAGAATCGCTACAGGCACAAGGACGGCAGCCATGTTTGGCTGTCGTGGAATGCAGTCCCGAGCGACGGGTTAATCTACGCCACTGTCCGCGACGTCACTCGGGTCAAGCACCAGGCCGAGGCCCTTGCCAAAACCGAGGAAGCACTGCGCCAGAGCCAGAAAATGGAGGCGGTCGGTCAACTTACCGGCGGCCTCGCGCACGATTTCAACAACCTTCTGGCGGGCATCTCCGGCTCCTTGGAGCTGATGCAGACCCGGATGGCCCAGGGTCGGCTCACCGACATCGACCGGTACATGACGGTGGCACAGGGCGCGGCCAAGCGGGCGGCAGCCCTGACGCATCGCCTGCTCGCCTTCTCGCGCAGGCAGACCCTCGATCCGAAGCCCACGAACGTGAACCGCCTCGTCACGGACATGGAGGAACTCATTCGCCGCACGGTCGGCCCGGCCATCCACCTGGAGGTCGTGGGGCTCGCTGGAATCTGGCCGGCCCTGATCGATCCGGGCCAGCTTGAGAACGCCCTGCTCAACCTATGCATCAACGCCCGGGACGCGATGCCGGACGGCGGCCGCATTACCATCGAGACCGCCAACAGGTGGATGGACGATGCCGGCGCAACCCAGCACGACATGCCGCCGGGCCAGTACCTGAGCCTGTGCGTGACAGACACTGGCGTTGGGATGTCCGCGGACCTGATGACCAAGGTGTTCGAGCCGTTCTTCACCACCAAGCCCCTGGGCGAGGGCACGGGGCTCGGCCTGTCAATGGTCTACGGCTTCGCCCGACAGTCCGGCGGGCAGGTCCGGATCTACTCCGAGGTCGGCGAGGGTACGACGGTTTGCCTGTACCTGCCGCGCCATTACGGCGCGGCCGATGAGGATGACGTCACACGGCGTCTCGCAGAGGTCGGGCGTGCCGGCCAGGGCGAGACGGTACTGATCGTCGACGACGAGCCTTCGGTGCGGATGCTGGTCACCGAGGTTCTTGAGGATCTCGGCTATACGGCCATCGAGGCCGCCGACAGTGTTTCGGGTCTGAAGGTGCTGCAGTCGGACGTCCGCATCGATCTGCTGGTGACCGATGTTGGCCTGCCCGGAGGCATGAACGGCCGCCAGATGGCGGACGCCGCACGCGAGCGGCGCCCGGACCTGAAGGTGCTGTTCATCACCGGCTACGCCGAAAACGCCGTTCTCGGGAACGGGCACCTCCGCCCGGGGATGCAGGTTTTGACCAAGCCGTTCGTTCTGGAAGCCCTCGCAACCCGCATCAAAGATCTCATCGCCGCCCCGATATAAGGGCCGGATCGCCCGAATGGCGGTAGCCCGACCGCCACGCTCACCCTTCTACCGGTCCCGGGATACGATCATACATATCATGGTCCCGCGACTGATCGCTGAGTGTTGCTGAATGTCCGCTATTCAGGAAGGCTTAAAACTCCTTGAATGTCCGAAATGGGCGCGATCCCGCCACCGTGCGACCGCTCGTGGCCCTTCCGCGCGTCGGGTGCCATCCAGATTGCCTCGGACTGCCATGCGGACCGCGCTGCGAGCGACGCAGTCCGCCTCCTGAGCGCATGATCGCTACGGCTTGCTTGGCTTCGACGGTGGCGCCGGCCAATCGACGATGGAGAGGTCGAGCGGCAGGACGTCGCGCACGGCCGACGGTCGGGTCTTCCGCGCCAAGCGAAGCGGGGAGCCGGTCGCCTCGGCGTGATCAAAGTCAGCGGTCCCTGCATCGACTGCAGCGGGAACGGTGAAGGCCTCGAACACGTAGGGCAGCCCGTCTGCGAAAAGTGCGTTCGGACTGTCCATGACGTGCAAGTGCAGATGTGGCGCTTGGCTGTTGCCGCTGTTGCCGACCTCGCCGAGGAGGTCGCCGCGCCTGACATGATCGCCGACGCCCGGGCCGACACTTCCGGGCTTGAGATGGGCGTAGAGAACGAACGCTCCACCACCGATGTCCATGACGATGAAGTTGCCGTCCGCTTCGCCGATCGGCAGATTCGACGGCAGCGCACCCGGTACTTGGTCGGGCAAGTTGTTGCGCGAGCCAGCCACCGTGCCGTCTGCCACGGCCAGAATGGGCTCACCGTAGATGCGGTAGCTTCTCACGTCCTTCAGATCGCCGCGCACGATCCGGTCCTCGTCATCGATCCTTTCCCAGTCGATTGCGTAGCGCTGTGCCAAGCGTAAGGCCCCGTTGAGCGGCAGGAGAGCTCGGACATGCCGAATCGAATCGCAGCAGCCATCCCCGACGATGTAGCCACCGCCGTGTAGCGGTGCCGCCAGGACAGGCAAGGATCGATCGATGACCGGGGTTCTCGCAATCTGCATCGACAGATCGGCTTTCAGCGGCTCGGCGAACCCTTCGATCTCGTGGACGAGGGCCTCGGGAATACGCTCGTCCGCCCGCAGGATGATGTGAAGGAAGACGATCCCGAACTGATAAGCCCCGAGCGACGCCGTCGCGTTTCCCCGACGGCCACCGAGGGACGACCGCTGACCGATCGCTTCCCGATCGAGCGCCAGGAGCGGCCGTTGTGAGCCGGCGTCAAGCACGACCAGCCGCTTGAGGTCGAACCGTCCATCCAGCACGTTCGAGAGGCGGAGTTCGTAGACGAGGTGATTGCGGCCGTCCGACATCGGCACGACGCGTGGCGCTGTCAGGACATCGGCAATGAGCGGCGTCATGACGGGCACCGTGGAGGCGCTCGGTTGTCCGGTTTCGGCCGCCCGCACCGCTCCGCAGAACAGAGGCGCGAGGATGGCTGCAGCGCGGACGAGAGTCAGGGCACGCATACAGTTCCTCCGGGCTGAGACAATCGCTCGGCGCGCCGCACCGACCGTTTGGGAGCAAGAATAGAAGTCGAAACGGTTTTACCGATACCGGTCATTTCGAGCCCATGTGTTGGAAATCTGAAGCCGCGCGGGCACGACGTTGATGCGCGAGGGCGCAACCGCCATCGGTCCCGACCTTCGGCCGTGGTGAATGTCTGCCGGGCGAGATCGCGCATTACATCGGACCAGTCGACGTTCTCGCGACGCGAGCGTGCGCGGATGCTGACGTCCTGATCTGGCCGATAGCAGAATGACCGCTCCGGGGAGGGCCAGCCGGAAAAGCGGACGGACCTGCACCAACCTATCACGCTCACGCGAATAGCTATCGGCCCTTCTCTAAAGCGGCCACTGGCCAGCCGCCCAATAACATCGGCTTTGGTTGGAAATCAGACTTTAGCCCCCCATCTCGAAGCGGGTGGGCCGCCCCACCCGCAGAGGATGCTTGCGGTCAGACATGCCAGCGACAGATCCGCTGAAGAGCAGGACTGCGCGCTATGTTAGCAAGAGGTCAAGCAACATGAGGGTTCGGCAATCATCCAGCGAGCCAACTTATTGAGCTACAGGATCGGGCGCGGTGGTACAGGACGGCAGAGGGCAAGCAAATCAACGAGTTGTTTGGTCCCGGCATTTGGTGGAGTGGGTTTGACTTGAAGCGGCTGGGCTCGGCGGACCATGCTTTACAGATAGCCTAATAGGGGGTGAGCCCAGGCAAGGTCTTAAGGCCGCGGACAAAGTTTTAGGCGTCAACGAAGTTAGCCAGGTGAACGCAGAGTTGCGCGTGGTTGTCGTAGTGGTAGCGCTTGACCGTCGCGTCCTTGATCGAGCGGTTCATTCGCTCGACCTGACTGTTGGTCCAGGAGTGACGCGGCTTGGTTACCCTGAGTTCGCGCGGCTTCCAGGAAGTTAATCCCGACGGCGTTCGATGTCGACGGCCGGACGAAGCCTGCCTCGCTCGTGAACCGCGTCAACCGTCCGATCAGCGCTCGCTTCAAGCCTGCCGCGTGACAAGTCGGGGGCAGAGCAGGAGCAGACGTATCATCGCCGCCTGCCGACGTGTCTCCGTCTTCTCGAAGATGCGGCGCAGATGGACGCGTGCGGTATGCAACGTGATCCCGCGGTGGCTCGCGCTCGCCACCAGATCGTTCCCGGCCAGCATCTCTAGGGCGAATGCAGCCTCGGCGGGCGTGAGACCGAATTGCACCTGCAGCGTGTCTTTCCCGGGCAGCCGGATGGTAGCGGGATCGATCAGGCGCAGGAGCACGGCTGGCTCGGCAGTCCCATAGGGTGTCGGGGCCAGCGCGCTCGCGGCGATCAGCAATGTCCTGTCCTCGCTCACGAGACGGATCGAACCGCTGCCCGTCACCGCGCAACCCGAGACCATCCTGCGAAGGGCCGCGGTATCGTTCGGCGCCCCGGCGCGGAGATGACCATCCACAAGCCGCAACGGAACACCGAGAACCATGGCGCGGGCGGCGTAATTTAGGAACAGCACGCGCCCGCAGGTGGCGAGGACCGCTACTCCTTCCTCGAAATGCTCGACGAAAGCCAGAAGCGCGGCGGCGACGCCCGTCGGATCGACCCTGGAGCGTTGCGGTCCATCAGCGCCGTCCGACCGGTCTGAGCCGCCTCCCCTCGTGTCGCGGAGGGGTGCCGGCGGGACGCCCGGCATCAACGGGGTCGGGTCTGCGGCAGCCAACATGAGCGATCCCTCGTCCGGTTCAGGTGAAACGACCTCTTGAGAGCGGACACAGTGCAATCCGTCGGAGGCGGAAGGGTGTGAGGTTCGTCACCCCCGCACCACGCGGAAGAACAGGACGACTGCGGCGGCGAGGACCATCGATCGCAGCGCGCCTGCTGTTGCCGGATCCTGATGTCAGGTCGCGGCGCGATCGTTGAGACCGCAATGCGCCCCTTCGGCCGGCCGTGACATCACCCGCCCGCCGCGGGATTCAATTTTTATTGACGTTCGACACGGCCGGCTGCGCCGGGCGAGCGGGTATGGTGGTCTTGTACCGATTTCGTATCTAGCCGTATTGCACTGCTGCGATTTGGCGATATCTCGGAGTTGCGATCTGTCTTCGGCATGCCGTGGATACAGTCCAATATGATTGGTTCGGAACGAAACGACAGATCCTCATGCACTACGCCGTCGGTTTTCGGGCTCTTCCGCAGACCTGCGCCTCGTCTGCCCCGAACCGGGGAAGGAGCCTGACGCGTGCCGTCCGACAAAGCCGCCGCGGCGTTCGATAAGCGACGTGTGCTGACCCAGCACGAGCTATTTCGGGACGCGCCGCAAACCGTCACCGAGCGCCTCGCCGTGCGCGCGCAGCCCCTCACGTTTCGCTGCGGGCAGCGCATCTTTTGCCGGGGCGATGAGAGTCATGGACTGCTCGCCGTCGTGAGCGGTCACGTTCGAATTTCGACACCGTGCCCGGAGGGCCGGTCCGAGCTAATCATGAATCTGATCGGCCCGAACGAGGTTTTCGGCGAAATTGCTCTTCTCGACGATGGGCCGCGCACGGCCGACGCGGTCGCGGCGACACGCTGCTACCTTCTGTTGTTGGAGCGGCGCGATCTCCTTCCCCTCGTCAACGACTTCCCGATGCTGGCCATCCGGCTCCTTGCGATCTTGAGCGGACGGCTGCGGAGGACCAGCCAGCAATTGTCGGATCATGCCTTCGTCTGCGCCGAGCAGCGCTTGGCGAAAACGCTGCTCACGCTGGCCGGCGACCCCGACCGCAACGGCGGCCGCGTGCTGACCACGCAACGCGAACTTGGCCACATGGTTGGTCTTTCCCGAGAGGGGATCAACCGGCATCTTTCAGCGTGGCAACGCAAAGGTTATGTCACATTGGCGCCGGGTGCCTGCACGGTATTTAATCGCAAAGCTTTGCAAAATATCGCATCAGGATTTCTCGAAATCTCCTGACATCGATTTGGCGGCTCAACACAAGTTTTTACATCCTATTTTTTACTCGTTCTGTCCGAATGGACATCTTTTATTTTTGTATAATTTGAAATTATAAGATATTCATTGCAATATCGCCGCTTATGTAATTTTCGCTGTGAGGCATCGCACACCCGTGACTTGGAGGATCCGTTAGCGTGTGCTGTACACGTTCTGTGGAGGCCAGCGATGGTGCGCTACCTATTGGAACTGTTGGAGATACGGCAGCGGATCCTGAGCAGTCGCCGCGTGTTAGTTCATTTCACGGACCGCGAACTCGAGGATGTTGGCTTGATGCGGGACGACGTAGTGTGTCCAGCCAGCGATGAAACGTGGTGCAGCCGCCCAGACAAGCGCCGATCCAGGCACAGTGCCGGGATGCGGCCCACCGATTGAGATAACTACGAATAAGTCATCGGCCGCGATGCTTGTGCAATCCGATTACTCATGTGGTGATTAAATGTGATTCAAATATGATCTGAATTGTCAGCAACTAATATTTATTTCACATACTTTATAATTTTAATGATGCGTTCTATGAAATGAATATTATATAAAACGACGTTATTATTTTGACAATCTGAATGTTATGATTCAATTATTGAGCGTGCATGGCTCAAAGACTTGACACCTAACGGCGAACACGTTCCGATACTGATGGACCGCGACATGCGGTAATCGGTGCTGGCCCGATCACGGCAGCCATCCGGCGCGATCGACGGTCGCGGAACAGTCGCTTCCGTTGGGGACGCCCGCCACAGCGCGGGATCTGGCTTACGTGTCGTAGTCGCGTCGATCGATCGACGTACGCCGGGATGAAATCTTTCTGCGACGCACGCCAAGATGCCGGATGCATCCGCCCGGTGCGGGATCGACGGCATCCTGCGCTGATCAGCCCCCGGACACCCGATGCGCGCTCCGGGTTGGCGTCTGCGGGCGCTTCCCGCCTGCCCCAAAGGCTTGGGCTGAAGGCGCTCGACACCGGCGTGGAAGAGAGAGTCCGGAGTGCGGATCGACAGATCTGCAGAACGAAGCGCAACCCGAAGCCACGGAGCGGCCCGCCGCTCGGCGCCCCTCACCGGCTGGCGGCCAAGCAAGGTCGAGATCGGTCTCGGGAGGGGGAGGCACCGGATACACCGAGCATTCAAAAAATACGTTGATCGAATCACGACCGCCGATATAGGTTCCAGCGTGCTGCCGCGGACGTGACCACTGTTATGTGCAACTCGAAAGGATTGAATGCAATCTGAGCAATGAAATCGGTGTGCGATGAATCCGGATCGGCGCAGATTGCATTGTCGGAACGTGACGTATTTTATTGATTTTCGTCGCATTCGGATTGATGACTCTTTATGCAGCCATCAGTTAAATGGAACGCCAACGCATGCCCGTGATCTTGGATCTAGCCTGGCTGTCGCGAGGGCAAGACATTGTCGCCTCTCCCTGCGATTAGCGTCGCTTCGGTCGGCAAGGAGAAGATCCAGCGCCGGTTGGCCGCGATCCTCACGGCAGACATCGTTGGCTACAGCACCCTGATGGGGAGCGCGGAAGAGGATACCCACCGCCGCGTATGCGCGGAAATCCGAAGGCTTTGCCGCGATATCGCGCGATCGGGTGGCCAAGTGTTCGGCATCGCGGGCGACGGAGTGATTGCGGAATTTTCCAGCGCCGTCGAGGCCGTGACCTGCGCGTTGCGCTTTCAAACCAACTGCCAGCGCCGCACGGCCGCGGTTTCGGCCGACCGGCGAATACTTTTTAGGGTCGGTATCCATGCCGGCGAAATCATGGTCAAGGGAGATCAGATCGGGGGAACTGCGGTAAACATTGCAGCACGTCTGGAACCACTTGCGGATCCCGGCGGAATTTTGATCTCGGCGACCGTCTACGATCAGGTCAGCCAACGCTTACCGTCGGCCTTCGCGTGCGTCGGCGAGCGGCGGCTGAAAAACATCCGCGAGCCCGTCATGCTGTATGCCGCTTGCGCAAAGACCGTCCCGACAGGAGCGGATGTGCATACGCCGCCACAGCGATCGAAACGATCGTCAGGCGACGATCGTCGTGATTACAGGCCCGTGCTGGCTGTGCTTCCGTTTCGGGCACTGCACAGGAGCAGATCGGATACGTACTTTGCGGAAGGCATGATCGATGACATCATCCGCGCGCTGAGCGGACTCAAGGATCTGCTGGTCATCTCGCGAAGCTCTACCGCGGGGTTCAAACTCATCCCGGTCGATATGCGCCGCGCTTTTCATGAACTCGATGCGGACTATGTCCTGCACGGCAGCCTGCGACGACACGGGGATGCCTTGCGCCTCACGGTGGAACTGGCAAACCAAGGCGGCGTGATCTGGGCAGATCGTTTTGACGGGATGCTCGGCAGTGTCTTCGAAATGCAGGATGCGATCGCATTGCGGGTCGCGTCGATCGTCGCTCCGCACTTGCGATCCCACGAACTTGCGCGTGCACACCGCAAGCGACCCGACAGCCTCACGGCCTATGACCTCACGCTCCAGGCACTCAGTCTCATTCACAGACTGGAGCGAACGTCTTTCATCGAGGCCAGGAGATTGCTCGAACAGGCGTCAGTCTGCGATGCAGCCTACGCGCCGGCCTATTCCCACCTGGCATCGCTCGGCATGCAATGGATCGGCCAGGGCTGGTCGGACGACGAGAATGCCGACTGCCTCGCAGCCTCTCATGCCGCGCAGATGGCTATCGAGCGCGATCCAAGCGACGCGGTCGGCCTATCGATCTATGGACATCTTCAGTCTTATCTGTTTTGTGATTATAACGGCGCCCATGAGTATTTTAAACGCGCTCTTGCTGCCGGCCCTAGCTGTGCTTCGGCTTGGGCCTACAGTGGGTTGACCCTCGGTTACACCGGCGAAACGGCGCGCGCTGTTGTGCATGCCGAGCACGCCGTGCGGTTATCACCATTGGGCGTCGATGCCTTTTGGCTGGAACACTATTTGTCGCAGGCGTACTACCTCGCCGGGCGGTATCCGGATGCGATCACCTGGGGCCGCGCATCTGCGGCTAAGGGCGCCAACAACGCCTCCAATCTGCGGTGCCTGATCGCAAGCCTCGTTGCAGCAGGGCATCGAGCGGAAGCCCGCCTCGTCGCTTGTCAGCTTCTCGAATGTATTCCCGAATATCGCGTCCGCATGTTCCGCAGCCGAACGCCGCTACGTGGCCAAGTCCGCGATCTTTTCGCGACGCAACTTCTTGAGGCTGGAATCCCCGACTAGTTTTTTCTGAGAGGAAATGAATATGCCGGCGAGCTTTAATGGAAATAACGGCAACAATGGAAATAACGGCAACAGTGGCAACGCCGGGGGCGGCGGCAACGCCTCGGGCAATTCCGCCGGATGGTTCTTTCCCGACCGGGTCGCTCTTCCGTTCATCTTCGCGCCTGCGGCCACTCCACCGGGTGGGGCCGTGGTGCCTGCCGGTGAGACCATCGGGGCGCTCGCCGTCATTGCGCACTCGAAGTTCCCCGATCGCAATTGGTCGGCGGAGTGGTACGCGTGGCAGTGCCTGGCCGAGTTCTCGGCCACGAGTTGGCGCGCTATGACCCCCGCATGGCCGCCCGGCATACCGCAGCTTCCGCCGGTCACCGCACAACCTCCGGCGTTTCCCGCCGTCCCGCCCGTGGATTGGCTCGGTAGCAACAGCGCATTGAACGTAACCGAGGAGATCCACGATCTCGTCATCGCGGCCGAGGAGGAACGGGCCGACGCGTTGGGCGAAATCGTTTCCCAGTCGGACGAATTCATCAGCTATTTTCTGAATTCATTATCGTCCCGACCCGGATCGTACCCGAATACGAACAAGGTTCTGACAATCGCAAGCCTAATTGGTACGTTCGTGGCGATGTATTTTAAGGGTCACTATGCGCGGCCACGCCCCTCGCACCTCTGCCCCGCACTTATGCCTCCCGTTCAAGTCCCGGGTCACGCATCTTTTCCGAGCGGCCATGCGACCCAGGCGCACCTCATGGCGCTGTGTATGCGCGACGTGCTCGCGGGCTCGCAGATGTACGACACCGCCGCGGTAGTTCTTTGGACCTTGGCTAACAGAATAGCGAGAAACAGGGAGATCGCCGGCCTTCACTACAAAAGCGACACGGATGGGGGCGTCGCGCTCGCGATCAGCACCTTACCGCTGCTGCAACAGTCTGCGATCGCGCCAGGCGCCAGCAAGTATCAGATCGCCGTCGATGCTGCGCGGGAGGAGTGGGCATGAGAGATCCATCGTCCGCTTCTGGCGGCGTCGATGAGCGTGTGCTCGATGATCTGCGGCGACGATTCACGGGCTTCGACGCGCCAGCCCAGCCGATCACGCCGGCCGATATCGATGCCACTCAGCTTCGTCGATTCGGCCTGCCGCCACGACCGGGGCCTGCGGCGTCTGGTATCTTGCACCGCGTGTGGGAGCGCGGGTTCGGAAAGACCTTGGCCCTCAGAACATTCGCTTTCGACCCCGTGGTCCGTCGGAGGATCGAGACGACCCCGTATCGGATCAGCGCGCAGCGCGCCAACCGCCTGAGTGCGACCGCGAGCCCGCTCGACACCAGCCGGAACTGGGCGGGCGCCTATCTGACGGCCAACGGCGGCCGACAGTTCGCCCAGATCTGGGGGGCATGGAAGACGCCTGAAACGCTGCGTTTCCCGGCCCCGCCGAACGCGGGGACGCCCGGCCTGCCCTATGCGTGCTCCCACTGGATCGGGCTCGACGGTCAGCGCCGGTATCTTGACGCGTCGCTGCCACAGGTCGGCACCGTCTCCCTGTTGCACGCGGATGGCACGGTGACGGTCGAAGCGTGGACGCAATGGTGGACGCGAGACGCCGCGCACAACGCGCCGACGTATCTCCCACTTCCCCTCGCCCCAGGCGACGAGGTGCTTTGCGTGCTGACGGCGATCGATGCGCGGCGCGTGGTTGCCGTCGTCGTCAATCTCTCGACTTCGCCGCCGGTCGGCATCGCCGTCCAATACGGCCCTCAGCCCGTCGACATCGGCGGCCAGACGATAAGTCCCAAAATCACAGGCGCCACCGCGGAATGGATCGTCGAGCGACCGAGCATCGTCGGAAGTTCGGACATATACAACTTTCCAAACTACGACAGCGCCGAGTTTGACCTGTGCGTCGCTGTCGGAAGCCCAGCCGCCGATTTCCCGGCCCTGTCATCTGGGGTTCCGCAGATCCTGCACGGGACTCGCTACATCAGGATGCTCGAACGCGAGCCCGACCCGGCCCGCATCGCGGTCCTGTCGCTTGCCAAGCGACGCAGCCCGACCGCGCTGACGGTGACGTACGGAGGTATGCGCTGACGCGCAGCCCTCCTGATCGATCAACTGCGATGGGCTGATCCGCGCCACGGGCGTGTCGGGGGTCGTCCCCGAGTCGGGCCACCCGCGCGACCAGCCCGCGGCGACGCCTCTAAGGTGAGCCCGCATGAATCGCCCCGCGCTCGACTGGGACCGGCGCCCGTCAGCGAGGTCTGGGTAGAACAGGTGCCATGCGTGGATCATCCGCGGCCAGATCTGCAGATCCACGGCGAAGTCGGCGGCGCCGGCAAGGCGGGCCAACCGCAGGGCGTCTTTGAGAAGCGTCTCGGCAGAACCGACTAGTATAAGTATCGGCGGCAAGCCGGCCACATCGGCGTTAAATTTATCCTGTGTGCCTTGAGGCAGCATTAGCTCGCAGCACAGGGGCGGTCAGATAAGTGGACCGGTACACTCCCTGGATCATCGGCCCGGGAAGCGATGTCCAAACAGCACGGACTTCGACACATGACCGGCCCCCGAGATACGGGGCTTACCGTGCCCAGCGCCCGAGACGCCGTTTCCACCGCTCGCCAGGTGCGAGGTTCGGCTCTGGCTTAATCTTGAGGGAGCGAAGCGCTGGCGAGGGAGCCGCCGCAGCGTAATCTTCCACTGGCAGCGGCACAGCGGCTACCGAGAGCGGGTAAGCAGGTGCAGCGTCAGCCAGATCTTCGAATGACGCGCACGGGGCGGGGGCGGTCTTGCGAGGCCGGCCGCGCGAACGCTTCATGCGGATCTCATCAGCAACCGGCATCAGCTCGACCGCCTCGGATACGATGAGGCTAGGCAGGACGCGACGCTGCTCTGGGACCGGTGCTGGCGGTTCGGAAGAGACGATCGTGCTGAACCACGGCGAGGTGACTGCTGGCGGGGCCGAGCGCCGAGGGATGACGGTCCCATGTCGACGATCAGTAGACTTGATCTCGACGGTGAACGAGCGCCGTGAATCTCTGCGCATATGGGTCCGAAATTGTCATGCCGATCCAAGTCGGCTGTAGCGGCCAGGCTGACCATACGACGCTTAACGAAGCGATATGGTGACTCATGGAGGCGGCGGCGGATGAGATAGCTCGTTGAGTGCAGCTTGGATTGGAGCGTGGGCAGCATTCGCTCGCCGCCCACGTCCTGGATCTGCCTACAGTCTGGATCGATAGGTTGTCCGCACCGAACAATCTCACTCGGCCGCGACGGCCGATGAAGCCTTCTTGCGGCCCTTGGTGGGCTTCGCGGCCGGCTCCGCAGCCTTCTTCGGCGTCTCGCTGATGGTCTCGTCGGTCTGGGCGGTCTTTGCCCCCGCCTTCCGCCGCTGCTGACCCAGCCCGAGACTCTTGGCGAGCGCCGAGCGCTGCGCTGAATAGCTCGCGGCCGTCGAGGGATAATCCCTCGGCAGACCGAAGCGCTCGCGGTATTGCTCGATCGTCATGCCGTTGCCGCTGAGGTGCCGCTTCAGCGTCTTGTATGGCTTGCCGTCAAGGAAGCTTACCAGCGCGTCGTCTCTTACGGACTTGCGGATCTGTGCAGGCGTAGGCTTCTCGACCGCGGACGTCTCCGGGGCGCCACCCTGGCCGAGCCCGGACAGAGCGGAGTAGACCCCGGAAAGCAGGGCCGGCAGTTCGGCGACCGGAACGCTGTTGTTCGACACGTATGCCGCCACGATATCGGCGCTCAGTTCGATATGGTTATTTTGCGGGGTGGGTGTGTTCTCGGACATGTTGTGATCCTTTCATGCTCATCCACACAAACGATTCGAACCGCATTGAGAGTCAAGAGATCGGGACGCCATATCTGATCCAAGTCCCGTTTTATTTAGGAATTTTCCCAATTGGATCGCCAGAGATCGTTTTTCCCATTCCTGGGCTTGTTCATTCTGCTACGCCTAACGCTGAGGTTATTTTAACCTTGGCGATTTGCAGTTACTCGGTAGGCGCCACAGCTAGCGGCAGCGTCAGGTCGTTTTATCAGCCACCCTGGTCCAACTTTACGCCGGTCGGGTTCTCCCACGACATCAGGAAGTACACTGAGCTGACCTTCGTCGGCGCGCGCAAATTTCGCCTGGCCTGCGTTTTTCTTTCGAATGCTCGCTGATGCTAAAATCATTCGCAATTATTTTTTAGCCGTCGGCAGGAAGGAACCAAGCAAATGACCAAGTTAATCCGGATCATCGACACAAAGCTCAACAATATTTTCCTCACCAAGATCAGCCAGCACGAGGCTCACAAGCGGGTTGATCTTCTGAACAGATGCGGGATCGTCCGCTACAAGGCCCGGGCGATCTGATCGGAGGGCCTCCGAGCCCTCTCCATCTCCGGGGGAGGGTAGCCAAGGTGATGTTAGTTCGGCAGCGACGAACGCGCACGGCATTCAGATCTGACTGGGTCTGAGACCGTCGCTCGAGCCACGCCATCTCAGCTCGATTAGCAAACCACCCATCTCTGATTGATTGAAGCGCATCCTCACGCCCGCGGCTTCGGAGATATCTCGGGCAATGGCGATACCGAAGCCCGTACCCGGGCGGCTTTCGTCCCAGCGTTGGCCGCGACCGATGCCGGAGATCGCGGCTTCGCTCATGCCAGGGCCGTCGTCCTCGATGGTGAGCTGCAGGCCCCCACCATCTACTGCCCCAGCCACTCGGACGCGGCGGTGCGCCCATTTGCGAGCGTTGTCGAGCAGGTTGCCCAGCACCTCCATCAGCTCGCCCTCTTCGCCCGGATAGGCGAGCCCGTCCGGCACGGCGATGTCCCAGGCAAGCGAATCGCCCTCCGGCAGCCGGCGCATGGTCGCAATCAGGCGCTCGGCCACCGGGGCGACCCGGCAAGTCCGGCGCCGCAGGTCGCCGGCTGCAGCGATCCGCGCTCGGGCGAGCGCGCGCTCGACCTGGCCCGCCATCGCCCGGGCCTGCTCGGCGATCTCCTCCGACAAGCCGGCATTGGTCGGCCCGTTCCGGCGCGCCAAGGCGTCCAGCACGGCAAGCGGCGTCTTGAGGCCGTGGGCCATGTCGGCGGCCGCGGCCCGGGCTCGGATCAGGGCACGCTCCTGAGCGTCGAGCAGCTGGTTGAGGTCGGCTACCAGCGGCAGAACCTCGTCGGGAAAATGATCCGGCAACCGCGTCCGGGTCCCGGCATGGACCGCGCCGAGATCCTGCTGCAGCACGCGGAACGGCGCCAGCGCCCGGTGCACGAACAGCCACAGGGCGAGGGTGAGCACCCCAAACAGGGCCGCCAGCCCAGGGACCAGCAGGCGCAGGAATGTGGCCCGGCTCGCCGCTAGGTCGCGACGGTCCTCCGCCACGACCACCCGCAAGCCGGTCTCGGCACCGCGCGGGCCAATCTCCAGGGGGCGGACGATGGCGATCAGCCGGCCGCCATCTGGCCCGGTGGCCTCCACGGTCGCTGGGGAGTCGCCGGTAGTGAGTCCCAGGTCCAGGCGCTTGTCCCAGAGCGAGCGCGAGCGCAGGACCTGGCTCCCAGCCTCAACCTGCCAGTACAGTCCGCCATAAGGCGTGGCGAAGCGCGGGTCCGGCGGCTCCCGGGAGACGATCGGGCTCCCATCCGCGGCGAGGTTGACCCGGCCGGCGATGAGCTTGGCGGTCCGGTCGAGCTCGTCGGCGGTGCGAACGTCGAGCACCCGGTCGAGGATCACCGTTAGGCCGACGCCGGCGAGCAGCAGGGCAAGCCCGATGAGCGCCGCCGCCGCCAGCCCCAGCCGCAGTTGCAGGGAGTCGCGCCTCACGTTGCATCCGGGATGCGGTAGCCCTGGCCGCGACGGGTCTCGATTACCCCGGACCCGAGCTTGCGACGCAGGCGGGTCAGAAGCGCTTCAAGGGCGTTGGTCTCGCGCTCGGTGCCGACGCCGTGAAGGTGGTCCAGGAGTTCGCCTGCCGGCACGACCTGCCCCTGCCGGTGCAGCAGGAAGGCCAGGAGCCGGTATTCGAGGGCGGTCAGTTCGGTCGGTCGGCCCGCGACGCTCACCGCTCGGGTGCGGGTGTCGAGTTCTACGTCTCCGGCCCGGAGCACCGGCGAGGCGTGGCCGGCCGTGCGCCGGAGGATCGCTCGTAGGCGTGCGTTCAGCTCCTCCATGCGGAACGGCTTGACCAGATAGTCGTCGGCGCCGGCATCGATGCCCTCGACCCGTTCGCGCCAGCCATCCCGGGCCGTGAGGATCAGCACGGGCAGCGCCACCTCCGCCGCCCGCAGCCGCCGCAGCACGCCGAGCCCGTCGAGGCGCGGCAGGCCGAGATCGAGCACCATCGCATCGTAGGGCTCGGTCTCGGCGCGGAACCACGCCGCCTCGCCGTCCGCGACCACGTCGACGACGTAGCCGGCATGCTCGAGCCCGTGCTTCAAGTCCGCGGCGATGCGCGGTTCGTCCTCGACCACTAGGACGCGCACGGCCTGCTCCCGCGCTCAATCATCGTCGTCTTCGTCCAGGATCTTGAGGGAGCCAGCATCGACCTTTACGGAGCGGCGCTTTCCGTCGGTGCCGAGAATGCGCAGCTTGTACAGCCACTGCCCATCGTCGCGCTTGAGATCGACCGCCACCACGTCTCCCGGCACCGCCTCGCGGGCGGCGCGCAGGATCTCGTCGAGCGGGCGGATCTCGCCCTTCTCCAGGGCGCGACGGGCGCGATCGGCATCCTCGGAGGCGTGCGCCGGCCAAGCCACGCAAGCGAACAGCATGAGCGCGGCGCGTCGGGACGGGAGCTGGATCATACGGGCTCGGGCTCGGCCATGACGGGGAGAGGTGGGGTCCGGTCGCCCGAAATCATCCCGTGACCGTACAGGCATAGCTCCGGTTGCCTGACGGCAGGCTGACAAGGGCCGTCAGGGTTGCGAGGCGGCTCTCAAGCAGAAGGGGACCAGACCTCTTCCGGAGACGACCCATGTCCCTGATCCTCGGTGCCCTCCTCGCCTGCGCCGCCGGCCTCGCCGGTACCATCCTGTGCCCCGATGAGACCGGCCGCCGCTCGCGGCTGCCTTTGCTGGCAGCGTTACTCGCAGGCGGGCTCGCATGGCATGCCCCCGCCCAAGCAGGCGAGACTCTACGCGGCCCAGCCAGGGTGCTCGACGGCGAGACCGTTGTGGTCGGCGTCAGCCGCATCAGCCTCTACGGCATCGTAGCGCCGGATGCTGACCAAACCTGCTCAGACACACAGGATCGGCCCTATGCATGCGGTCGAACGGCGGCCCGAGCGCTCAAAGACCATATCGGCGGCGCTATCATCGCCTGTGAACCACGCAGCGGTACGGCCGGGGGTGCGGTCGAAGCGATTTGCCGGGTCGGTGACGAGGATCTTGGCGCCTGGATGGTCGGGCGTGGCTACGCCGTGCCAGATCGGACCCATGGGCTGGACTACACGAAGGCCGCCGAGCGGGCGTGGGGGCAGCATCTGGGTCTGTGGTCCGGGGTGTTCCAGGACCCAGCTGAGAGACGGATCAGACAGGTCGATGTCGTCCCTGCCACATAACCCTCGTCGCCTGACGTAGTGCACTACGAGTGTTCCTGTTGCGCTGCAGCACTACAATTGCCTCTGGCGCCCGTCTCAACAGCTGGCGCCATCAGAGCCTCGGGCACCGCGGTGACACTTTTGTCCGAGGCTGAAAGCCCGCCCGATCCAGCATCGTGGCGGGCTTTCCTATGCCGGTATTTGGGGTATGGTCCGCGCGATTTCCGACTCCCCCGAGTTCGAGGTCACAACCTTCGCCCGCCCGGTTCGCCGGCGCGGGCTTTTTCATGGCCTCTGCTCTCCCATAGGCGTTGACGGCAGTGAGCGGCTCGACCTCGGCAACGGCACCATGCGGATGCCAGATGGGGCGATCCGGTCGATCGTTCCGGAAGCCCCTGCCGGCGGCGTCGGCGGGGTCGGCGCTCGGGGCGCATCGGGCAACACGTCGATGCGTTCGGCAAGCATGTCGACCGGCTGGGCGACATGGTTTTCCACGGCCAGATCAGTTTCGCGGTCACCGGCGGCGGGCGACGGCGCTCAGGGTGCGGGGCCGCAGCGGCATGACGGACGATCTTGGGATCTCTAAGCCCGGGACCAAGGACGACATGGCCGACTGGCTCTGACCGTGGGTAGCCTCGGGCCGCGCAGACCGGATGGCGGGTGATCGAGGGTGGGAGGAGCATGCCCGGGCCTGCACACCCAAAGCGCCTTGTCGCCCTTCCAGACCCGACGTAGCGTCTGACTAGCGAAGCCTTCGGGTCGGGGCGCCAATGCAGCGATCGGCGATGGCAGCCCGCTCGGCGTTGATCGGGAAGGCCGGCGAGATGATGGTGGCGGCCGAACTGATGCGCCGTGGCGTCGAGGTCGCCCAGCCCCATTCCGATGTAGGCGTCGACCTGCTGGCCTATCGCCTGGAGCCGGCCTCGACCGTGCCGAGTCGCATCGTTCCGGTCCAGGTCAAATCAGCCTCGAACGTTGCCTTCAACTTCCACAAGAGCTGGCTCAGGAAGTCGACCAACCTTGTGCTCGTGTGGCGGCTCGAAGCCACGCCCAAGTTCTACGTCTTCGACTCGTTGGCGAGGATTGAGGAGGCGCTCGGCGCCACGTTCAGCGCGTCCAAGTTCTGGGCCGAGAACGGGGTCTACGCGGTAACGAACCCCGGCGCTGCGGTCTTGGAGCGGATGACCCCATATCGTAATCGGTGGGATCGCATAATCGGGCAGTTGTGAGCGCGGCTGGAAGTCCGATCACCCGCGTGCCGCCCGCCAGCCGGCCGCCTTCGCCTCGTCCTCGCTGCAGAACATCCTCTCACCGGAGCCGGCGTTGATCACGGTGCGCTCGTAGTCCCGGGTCCCGGGCAGGTGATAGATCTTATCGCCCTTCCGCGAGATGTTGCCCTTGATCGCGCAGGTGACCGGCGCTGGCGCCGGCGCGGCTGCCGGGGGCTTCTCCATCTCCGGCCTGGTCTCGACGCCACCCGCACGCTTGGCGCGCCGCCAGTCCGACGGTGGATCGAAGGTGCCAGCCCAGAGCCCGCGCTTCGCAGCTCTCGCAGTCGTCTCGGCCGGGACGTAATCGCGGGAATACCGCTGGTAGGCTGTGGCGAGGCCCTGCTGGACCATCCAGGCGTTCAGATCCTCCGTGCCCTTCCTGCACACCGCAACGGTGCGCCCGTAGCGGTCCGTGTCGCGCGGCTCGCAGGAGATGGGAGCCTCGCCGATCCGGTCGGCCAGCGCCAGCGCCGCCCGCTGGCCGCAGCGATAGTCCTTGCCCGCCGCGTCCTGGCAGAGTTGAGCGCTCTCCGGCGCGTCAATGCCGAACAAGCGAATGCGGGTTCCGTGGATCACCACGGTGTCGCCGTCCGTGACGGAGGCGCGACCGGTGATGGGCTCGGCAGCCAGAGCGGGGCCGCTCAGCAGCAGGAGAGCGAGGAGGGTGTGGCGCATCCCGAAGCGATAGCCGATCCGCGGCTTCCGGCAACCGGTTCGAGAGCGCGATGCCGAGCCAAGGACGGACGATCGAATGGCGGTGCGGATACTATGCTTCCGCAACGGGTTGCTCGTTATCGGCTGAATCGGAGAACCGTTTTGAAGCAGCTCCTTCTTGGCGCATGCGCCCTAGCCTTGTCATCTTTCGTACTCTCACAGACGACAGCGCCGGCTGATGCGCGCTCACGTCACATGAAGTCGGCCAAGCGGACGGGCATCCCCATCACGAACAACACCGGCGGGCGTGGCTCGTCGAGCTCGGCCGCTGGTGGCAATGCAGGTCAGCCTTCTCGCGGGTCACGTTCGACGGGTGGCAGCGGCGGTGGTGCCGGCAACGGTGGCGGCGGTTAAACGGCACAGGCTGCGCAGTTTAGCCACCGCAGGCTTCCATCGTGGTGGCCCGCCACATGGTACGTGAACGCCAGCGTCGAACTCCGCGGTGACACCTTTGTCCGAGGCTGAGAGCCCGCCCGATCTGTCATCGCAGCGGGCTCTCCTGCGCCTGCAATGCTGATACGGTCGACTCGTTGCCTGGCGTAACGCACCGGGGGACTCCTTGACCTTCGCCCGCCCGGTTCGCCGGCGCGGGCTTTTTCGTGCCGTGCCGTTCGATCAGTGCCGGGCCTTTGGGCGATCGCCGACGAAGTACCTTGTGCCCACGGCCTCGATCATCGTGAGGAAAGCGGCGTGCGCTTCTGCTTCGGTCGCAAACGTGGTCTCCCACCGAACGCAGCCGGAGAGATGGACCACCTCCATGCGCCACCGGCCTGTCTCCCCTTCGAACCGGTAGATCTCGACCTCGACCGTCTCGCCGTCGCGGGCGAACGCGCCCAACAGCGAGGAATGCTCGAATTCGCGATCGTCATCGTCCATGCGGCCCGATCCTGTTCCCTGACCCGCCGCTAACGCAGGGTATAGTCGTGGGGCAACAACATATTGGCTGGCGACAAGAGCTGGTAACCACCCGGCGCCATCCTGTCTCACGAGCCGCGTTGCGTATCGGCTCACTTAGGTGAGGCAATCGAGACCCATGCCGCCACATAGCAAGCCGCTAGCTCCCACCGCTCGAGGCGAAAAAGCTGGCCGGCTTGCAGCGAGCGAGATGATCAAGACGCTGAGCCCGGAGACAGGCAGCGTCGAGGGCGTCGTGCGCCGGCTTGAGCAGGTCGGGGTCATCGTGGCCCAGGGGCATCAGGAAGCCGGCATGCTAACTTCTGAAGTCCGGGCGTGGCACATCGGCTTCGAAGCGGGGATGCGCCTCGAACTCGGAGAGCACATGCGCCGCTTTTGATCGGCCGAGTTCCGCCCCGCCCCATGAGCAGATCGGGGCAGGGCCGAGCGTAAAGGCCCATGGCCCGGTGACGTGGAAAGGAGCGGGGTTCAGCTGAGGACCTGAATCACTCAGCAGTCGGCGGCGGAGACGCAGGGCCGTAGCGTTCCGCCAATTCAGCTCGCCCAGCGTCGGTGATTTGATACTCGATGCTGCCTAGGGCCATGTCGGTTCGTCCGGTCGCGTCGATCAGCTGGAGCACCTCCAGCCGCCGCAGGTAGGCGGTCACTTTGTAGAAGCGCGGCCCGTCTGCGGACAGTAGGCGGAGCTGGTACAAGCTCATGGGCGGAAGCTTGTGCATCGGCCCCTGAATGCCTGCGAATTGCCAGCCGACGGCACGGCTGGCGAACAAGCTGAACTGCCCCCTTGGAGCGTCGTTCCCAGACCGCACTCGGTTAGGGTCGAGAGAGCGGACCTATCCGCAGGACTCGGCTCAATTCAGGTTGCCGGCAATGGCGCTGAACTTGCCGCCAAGCCGCGAACCCACGAGCCTGAGCGAGCCGATGATGACGACGGCGATCAGGGCGGCGATCATGCCGTACTCGATAGCGGTGGCGCCGGTCTCGTCGCGGGCGAACCGCTGCAGCAGCCGAGGCATCACGGGGATCCTGCGCCGGTCAGGGCTCACAACCCCGTGATACCGATGGCGCGTTTACGGCTTGTGAAGAACCGCTACCAGGTCCCCACCAATCCCCTGTTGAGTGCGTTTCGCCATCATCGACGATGAAGGCGACGTCTTTTCGTGTCTGGGGCGCTCGAAGCGCCTGACAGGGCTGGCGTTCTCCGACGCGATCCACAGTCCTCCACCGGGACGCTGCCAGCCCAGGGCGTGGCCTGCTGAACCGCGCGGCCGGATCTGGCATGTTCCACCTTCGTTCCAGAATGGAGGCGATGGCGTTGGGGTCTCTGCGGGATGTTCTGCCCGGGCGGGTCTACGTGGACTGCTCGTCCTGCAAGCGGTCCGGTCGGTACTCGGTCGCCAGCCTCCGCGAGCGGTTCGGGCCGGACATGTCGACGCTCGACATCCTCCGCACCCTGACGGCCTCGTGCCGCTACCAGCGGCCGCCCGGCTCGCCGCCGGCCCGGAAGTACGAGCACCTGTGCCTGGCCGCGATCACGCTTCCGCCGCCGGCCAGACCCACGACGCCGGTCCCGCCGGGCGTGCCGTTCACGATCGAGGTGTGGAAGGAGACGGGCGGCTGCGTCGAGGCGCAGCTCGCGGTGATCTACCCCATCGCCATGGCACGAGTCGCGTTCGAGGCCGCTTGCGAGCTGTGGCCGAAGCACGAGGTCACGCTTCGGGATCGGTGCCGGATCGTAGCGCGGCGGGAACGGCCGGAGGAGACCGTCGCGGTCCCCGCCATTACCGCGGGTTCGGCGGCCACACGCTGACGATGGTACCGCCGCCGTCCCGACGGAAGGACTGGCATTCGACGTGGATAGCCTTGGAGTCCGCCTGGCTCAGCTCGTCCCTGTCTGCGGGCGCGGTCTTATGGCAGCGCATCGCCAGGCGCCCGGCTTCGGCCGCGGGGACCTTGAGGGAGGATGAGGCTGCCTTGCCAATCAGGTCGAAGAAATCGTTTGGGGGGTAGGCCGTCTCGACGTTCAGGCTGATGTGGCCAGGTCCGACGCCAATGCGGTCGCGACAGCTCAACATGAAGCTCTCAGCAAGGGGGTGCCACAGGAACACATTGTCCCCGCTGGGCGACCGACGCACGAAGGTTGCACCGGTCGCCTCGACCATCTCGGCGGTCTGCACGTCGCATGGATCGGCGAGCGCAGCGGTCGGAAGGCAGCCGCAAAGGATAGCCAGGATCAGAGTGCGGTGCATAAAGTCGTCGTGCTGTCCGCTTCGATGAGGTGCGTCTATGCAAAGTAGCCACCGGAATGGCGGTGTTGAGGGCAGCTGACCCGCTCGCCTTACCCAAGGTTGCAGGTATCATGCCTCAGCTGATCCATTCCGAGACGCTGATCATGAAGCCTGCCGACGCGGATCTCGGCGTGACGATCGATTTCGCCAAAGGCACCGCCAGCCCGCGCCGCGTGTTCGGCGGTCTTGTGACGATCCTCGAAGGGCTGGAGGGGCTTGACCGCGTCGTCATCTCGGCACTCGACCCACGCATCGTGCCGCTGATGGTGCTGGAGGACGTCGAGGCGGCCTCAATCACCGCTTGGGTGCGCACACGGCTGCGCCAGTCCGACGACGAGGTTCTGAAGTCCGGCGACTGGAAGAAGGCGGTTGGCTCGATACTGGTCAAAGGTAAGCATCGAACCCTGGAGTACCTCGACGCCAAGCACGCGGTGAACGAGGGCCAGCGGCTCGTACAGCTCAGAGACGACCTCCAGGCGCTGGCCGAATCGTCCCCGATCCGGCATCTGCCGCAGCCGGCGCAAATTGAGTTGCACGACCTCGTGAGGCCGCTCGATCAGATCCAGGCCGGCAAGGCGGCACTATCTCCGGGCGACCGGTTGCTACTGACGACGGATGCCGGTGCCTACGAGGCCAACGTCGCGGATACCAAGCGCCCGAGCGAATTCGTCACCGAAGCCGAAGGCAGCATGTCGAGCGGTGTCCTGCCGATGCAGTTGCTGGTCAGGCGGCCGGACTACCTCGGCGAGGCTAAGTGGGAGTTCAAGCACGGGCGGGACACCGTGACGGCTGCGATCCTCGACGAGGTGTGGCTGCAACGGTTTCGGGCGGGTGCGGTACCAATCGTGCCAGGCTCTGCACTCGCCTGCATGGTCCGCTATGCCTACGCCTACGATAAGGGCGGTCGGTTGACGTCGGTCCAGCACGATGTGGTCGAGGTCCAGCGTGTCATTCCGCCGACGCACGGGCCCGACGAGTCGATTGATTTCGTCGGGCCCTGAGACGCCCCGTATCCCGCCTATCAGCCGCTGACTTCTGCAGCGGGTGTCACGAGCGGAGGCGTCTGCTGGTGCTGCACAACGCGCCAGACCTCGTGCTCCAGCCGTCGGTAGGTCGAGGTGCAGCGCGCCTCGTACGTCTCGCCGTCGCGGCTCGCCTTGGCACGGTAGGCGATCACGATGAGGCCTTCCTGCGGACGGCTGATCCGCTCATCCGAGATCTCGATCTCAGCCCACCGCGGTGTGGACGCGACCGCCTCGATGGCCTGGGTCCCGCTGAGGACGAATGGCGGCTGTGGCAGGACCATGAGGCATTCCTCGTCCACGAGCTCACGGTAGTGCTCGGCGTCGCAGGTCCACAGGCTCTTCTCGAACGACCACACGCGATCATCGTCCACAGCGCTCTCCCTGATTCTTCGGATTGTAGAGGAAAGCGGACCGCCGACACGTTCGTTCCGCCTGCGACCTGGAGCAGACGCGCTGGACACCCGCCCGGACCTACGCGGCAAAGCTGAACGATGTCGACCGCCTCCTACCTCTCCCGTTGCACGCTCGCCGCCGAGCTCATGATCAGCGAGCGGCGTTGACGAGCTCGTTCGCAGCGGTCTCGCGCTGCCCGGGATGACGTGATGCTTTTCGCGGGCAGGTAGCTGCAGCCCTCCTTCGCCAGGACGGCGGTAGTGATCGAATCCGGCTGGAAAGGGCCTGAGAAATGGTGACGGACTGATCGGGACTACCCTCCGGACCCATCAAAACCCAGGCCGGACCGATCTCGTGTAAGTTCTGCCTTGCCGCAAACCCAAGGTAGGCCACGATGGATGACGATCAGGACCGGGTCGTTGACCCAAACGGACCGCCGCCTTGGATTCACCTGCTCTCGCCGCAGCAACGCGACTGGCGGGCAAGGCAGCACATGATGGGCCGCAATCCCGACTCATACATTCTGGAACAGTTGGATGATGCCGGCGCTTGGCCGCCAAGAACCAAGCATCGCACCCGTCGCAAGCCTGCGGCCCCTGGCCGTTCTGTTGGATGAAGATGACGCTGGCGGCTTCAAGGGCGGTCACTTCAGGAAGGCGATGACGACACACGCAAAAAGCCCGGCTGCTAAAACCATGAGCTGAGGATGCTCATAGCCGATGCCGTTGAGGATATTCACGGCTCCCGCCGACAGGACCGCGACACCCAGGATTATCGCGACCCGGATGACTTCACTTCAGATAGCCCTTCGCCTTCAGGTGTTCGGTGAGGAGCGTCAGTTCATGCTCTCAGGATCCGACACTCTCACGCGCCAGCCTCATTGCTCTCAGGCGCGCTGTCCGCTCCTCAACGACCTGACGCTTCTCCTCGATTTCAATCCAGACCTCCGTGGAGTTCGTCTCGCGCGTCTCAGCCTTCAGGTGCAGACTTGTGTGATCGTTGGAGCGTATAATCGGGAAGTGAGACATTGGCCCTCCGCGATGATTGGGAGTGGTTGAGATGCAAGCACTGTGTGTCAGAGCTTCTTCAGCTCGCCCGTGGACCCATCCCGTTCCAAACGTGCAGCCTTCAGCCGAGCCGTGTTCTGATCCGCATCGCTGATACCCGGCGCGACGGAGGTTTTGTCGCCAGGATGATCTTGTATCTTGGCGAACGCGGCGTCGGCCTGCTTCCGCTCTTTGCTATGATTTTCAGGCAAACTGGATTCCTTAGTTTGCGCCCTCAGGATCCTCGCGGTGCCGCACGTAGCCCTGACCGGTGAGCCAAACTGTGAGCGCGTAGCGATCAGTCTACCACAGGCGCAGCAGGTACCCACCTGCCAGCACGACGACGATGAGGGTCACGGCCGAGATCCCGATTTTCTTTGCCGCCTCGGACCCCTGAAAAACGCCGCGCCGGCGGTTCCGGGGCCGAAAGGCTACGATCTTCGGATCCGACAGGTGCTGGGGCAGGCTGTCGGGCAGCCTGCGCTTCGATCGTCCCATGCGCATGTTCGCTTTCCTACGGCCGCCGTATCGCATGGAGAACTTGCGTCAGGTGCCCCACGACGTCGTCACCCTTCGTCGCAGCCGGGCCAACCTGGGGAGCTACCTCAGCTGGCTCGGCACGCTTGGCCACTTCCATTAGCACGTGCTCCACGGAAGGCGGCCACGGGGCGCCGTTGTCTTGGAGCATTCTGGCGGCCCGGACGAGCATGATGAACTGCTCTGGCGGGATCGTCGTGCCCGCCTCGTTCTGTTCGAGGATGCGGTTAGCGATTGCCGTCGCGAGCCTGGCGACCTCGACCAGCTTGTCGGGCTCAGCGTGGGAGCCCGTCACTTCAGGTAGCCCTTCGCTTTCAGATGCTCGGAAAATGAGGCCATCAAAGCGTGTCCCATATCCAAGCCGCCCCCATCATGGCTCCTCCCCCGCACAGCAGGACGATCACGAGGTAACGATGAAAACGGTCGGAGAGGTCAGCGGGCATGACGGGGGCCTACTAGAGCGTCACCCTTGATGGCCGGAGACTGAGGGCCGCCACTAGGTCCAAAACTAAACAGTTCGCCAATTCAGTTTTCGCGTGATCTTCAGGCCACAGCATCCTGCGCCAGCGCCACGGCCAGTTGGTCCTCAGGCCTTCCGCAGTCGCACACCCGGCCCTTCGCCGTTCTCCTCGATGATGTAGGTGCCTCGGCCGCCCGGGTTCTGGGACGGAAAGCCGAGGAGCCGGCTGCGCCTCAACCTATGCCGTTGGCCAAGACGCAGGCTGACGCGGTGGAGCTGAGCGGACTCAACATCTCCCAGCTCAGCAATCTCTTCGACGTGTTCAAGGCGATCCACCACCAGTGGCTCGAGGTAGGCTGTCAGCCGTTCGCAGAGAGCCATGACCCAATCGTCGGCGTGCGTCCGAATGCAGCTGGCGATCTTGCTGAGCAGGAAGCCTCGCGTGCGGCCCTGATCCGTGACCGCATCGCCGATGAGGCGCGTCTGCGAAGGCCGCAGGACGACTGGCAGCGCGACGAAGCCCTAAGCCTGCGCATCAAGGACGAGATCTTATGCGAGGGGGCGATCCGGGATCGCGATCTCCTCATGGAAGCCGTGAAGGCCTGGGGCTGATCATGAGCAATGTCGTTCCATTTCCCACCAGCCGTCGGGTGATGGCCAAAGCCATTCCGCGGGAGGAGTTCGAGCAGCTCGCGCTCGATGTCGTAGAGCGGATCGTCGCGCTGTTAGATGATCAAGATCGAGGGCCTGCCGCCCAAGCCGGCGACTGGGTTTTCCAGCCCGACAATCTCCACAGCATGCAAATCCAGGCCGGTTATGTTGGAATTGAAATGGAGCGATAAGCCGGACACCGACGACGTTTAGACGTTTCAATCCGGCTGAAGGCGGCAAAATGCTCTACGATTGATGTTAGGCAAGGGATGAACATGACGGACTCGGTGCGCAACAACGTCGACCAAAGCCGTTTCGAGCTGGGGGCCGGCGATGCAGTTGTGTTCGCAGATTATCGGCGCGAAGCAGGCTGCCTCATCATCAGCTACGTCTACTCACCACCTGCCTTGCGAGGCACCGGAGCTGCTGGACGGCTCATGGATGGCGTGGTGGCACAGGCCCGGGCAAGCGGCGAGCGGATTGTACCTCTGTGCGGCTACGCCAGGACTTGGCTGCACAGGCACCACGCGCACCGCGATCTGATCGCGTGAGGTAGCCAACACAGGCTATTCAGATCAATTGAGATCGTCGGCCTTGGCATAGCAAGGTGCGTGGCCGCTCCTTTGAGTCCAGGGACTTCTTAGAAGCGGCAGGTTTATTAGGCGGCGGCACCACCGGCCACGTAGCTGCGCCAGCCGCCGAACTGGGTGATGTCGTCCGCACCTGCGACGCCAGCCGCCTCGACGAGAAAGCCCTTTGGCGCCGTCCCGTCGGCGAGCCGCAGGGTGCCGATGCCAAGGGGCGTCGGGATGGCAGCCACGAAGTCGCCGAAGGCGGCGGGCGGCAGCGCCCAGACCTCCGTCTCGATGTGGCTGCCTTCGCCCGCGGCCACCCGGAGTAGACCCGGGCGCTGCGGCGGCCCGCCCGGCAGGGCGTAGAGGCGGTAATCGGGCCGGGTCGTCACCGCGCGCAGGTAGCGGGCGCCGCGCTCAGTCAGCTCGCGGTTCAGGGGCAGGCCGGAGAGATGCGCGCCGACGACCGCCAGCTCGATCTCGCGCGGGCCGGCCCGGACCGGGCCCGGCTCCACCGCTGGAACAGCCATCGTGCTGGCGCCGATCCGCTCAGCGGAGGCCGCATGCAGGCGCGCGCCGAGAGCGGCGAGGAGGCCGTCCGACCCGCGCGGCGCGAGCAGAGTGATCCCTGCAGGAAAGCCGTCTTCCCGTTTCCGCCCCGGGACCGCAAGGGCGCACCAGTCGAGCAGATTGACGAAGTTGGTGTAGGTCCCGAGCTCGCTGTTCGGGCCGATCGGGTCGGCCACCAAGGCCGCGCAGGTCTGTGGGCGCGGATAGGTCGGCACCGCCAGCACGTCGACGTGCTCCCAGACGGCATCCGCATCCCGGCGCAGATCTGCCCGGCGGTAGAGGCCCGCGAAAGCGTCCGCGGCGCTGTAGCGTTCGGCGGCGCCGATCACCGCCCGCGTGGTCGGGTGCAGGATCCCAGGGCGCGTCTCCATCACCGGGCGGATCGCCGCGTAACGCTCTGCGACCCACGGTCCGTCGTAGAGCAGCGCCGCCACGGCGAACATCGGGCTCAGGTCGACCGGCGCCGCCGCACCGGCAAGTGTTTCAAGGTCGGCGACGGAAGCAGCGAAGGCCGCCTCCGATAGGCCGTCGCCACCGAAGCGCAGGCTTGCCGCGTCCGGGAGCCCGAGGCGCAGGCCCGGCGGGAGCCCCACGGGGACGGGAGCTACGGGCAGCGCCCGCGACCAGGGATCAAGCCCGTCGGGACCCAACATGACGCGGAAGGCTGTATCGGCGTCGGCGACGGTACCAGCGAAGACCGAGAGCGTGTCGAGGGTGCGGCAGGCTGGGAGCATCCCGCGGCTCGAGATCGCGCCGAGGGACGGCTTCAGCCCTACGACGTTGTTGAGCGCAGCCGGCACCCGACCAGAACCCGCCGTGTCGGTCCCAAGGGCGAACGACACGATCCCATGGGCGACCGCCACCGCCGAGCCACTGCTGGAGCCTCCGGGCACATAGGCTGGGTCGATGGCATTGCGCGGGGCAGGATGGGGCGTGCGCAGGCCGACGAGCCCGGTGGCGAACTGGTCGAGGTTAGTCTTGCCGATCAGGATCGCCCCGGCAGCGCGGAGCCGTACAACAGCGTGCGCGGTCTCGGTGGGGGTGTAGGCGAAATCCGGGCAGGCCGCGGTGGTCGGCAGGCCAGCCACGTCGATGTTGTCCTTCACGGCGAAGGGCACGCCCCAGAGCGGCATTACCGCGAGGTCGAAGGGTGGGAGCGCGGCCGCTTCGGCTTGAGCCTCCGCCTCTGGCACCAGCGCGAGGAAGATACCGGGATCATCGACTGTCACGAGTCGCCGGTAGCACTCGGCTACGACTTCGCGCGGGTCGAGGCCCGCCGCATAAGCTGCGTGCAGAAGCGGAATCATCGGGAAGGGGGGCACTGAGGCTCTCCTCGTCTTTGGCCGGCTCGGAGGTTCAGGATTCGTCACCAGATCCGAGATACCAGTCGAGGATCTCGGTCCCCTGCATGAAGACCGCGTCGCTGCGCGCGACCAGGGCGTCCAGCAGCCGTTCCAGCAGGCCGATGCGGTGTGGAACGCCGGTGATGTAGGGATGGATCGCGAAGCTCATCACCTTGGCGCCGCCGAGCGGACCGGGACCTGCGGCCTCGGCTGCGAGGCGGTCGAAATTGGCAACCGCCCGCTCGACGAACTCGTCGGCCCGGTGGTGCTGGATGGCCAGCAGCGGAATGTCGTTCAACTCGACGGAGTACGGCAGCGCTACGAGGGACCCGGTGCGTGTCGCCACCCGGCAGGGGCGATCGTCGACCACGAAATCGCCGACGTATTCGATACCAGCCTCGTGCAGATGATCGGGCGTGTCGAGGGTCTCGGTGAGGCCCGGGCCGAGCCAGCCGCGCGGCGGACGCCCGGTGACCTCTGCGATCGCCGCGACCGTGCGCGCGATCATCTTGGGCTGGTCCTCGACCCGGTGGGTCGGGACCTGATGGAAGCCGTGGGCCATGAACTCCCAGCCGGCCGTGTGGGCTGCCTCGGCGATGTGTGGATAGGCGGCGCAGACCGAGCCGTTGATAGACAAGGTCGGGCAGATGCCCCGGCTGGTGAACGCCTCGAGGAAGCGCCAGAAGCCGACCCGCATGCCGTACTCGTGCCACGCCCAGTTCGGCAGATCGGGCAGCAGACTCGCGGCGGTTGGCGGTACCAAGATCTGGCGCGGCATGGGGTGGTCGATCAGCCAGTGCTCGACATTGACCACCGGCCAGACGGCGACGTGTTGGCCCCCGGGCAGCGCCAGGCGCGGCCGGTCGACGGCGGCGCGGTAGGCGAGGCGGTTCTCGGGCCTGCGGGGATCGTCCAACGCGATGTCCATCAGGCAGCCGCCCGCGGCGCGTGGTGACTATGGAGCTGCGCGGCCAGCATCCGGCGCAGGTCGTTGAAGGCCGGGCTCGACACATCGCGCCGCCGCTTCAGGTCGATCGAGTGCACCGCCTCGATCCGGCCGGGGCCGGGTGACATCATCACGATGCGGTCGGCTAGGAAGATGGCTTCCTCGATGGCGTGGGTGACGAACAGGATCGTCAGACCCGTGCGCGACCAGAGATCGAGCAACTCGTCCTGGAGCCGCTCCCGGGTCATGGCGTCCAGCGCCCCGAAGGGCTCGTCCATCAGCACCACCTCCGCCTCGTTGGCGAGCACTCGTGCGATGGCGACCCGCTGCTTCATTCCACCCGAGAGCTGGTGCGGATAGGCGTCGGCGAAGGCCTGGAGGCCGACGAGCGAGACGTACCGCTCGATGACGTCACGCACCTCGGCTGCGGGCCGGCCGCGCGCCTTCGGGCCGAAGCCGATATTGTCGCGCACCGTGAGCCACGGGAACAGGCCATAATCCTGGAAGACCATGCCGCGGCTCGGCCCGGGGCCGGCGATGGGCCTGTCCCACATCAGAGCGGCGCCAGCACTCGGCGCCTCGAAGCCGGCGGCCACGCGTAGCAGCGTCGACTTCCCGCAGCCTGAGGCGCCGAGCAGGCAGACGAACTCGCCTCGGGCTACGGTGAGGTTCGCCTCGCGCAGCGCCTCGGTCCTGCGGCCGCCCGCCGTGTAGGTCTTCGAAACCGCCCGCAGGTCGAGGATCGGGATCGAGGGATCAGCCATGGGTGGGGCTCCAGGCAAGCAGCCGTCTTCCAAGTTGCATGACCAGCCAGTCGGAGACGAAGCCCGCAACCCCGATCACCGCCATGCCGCAAATCACGATCTCGGTGCGCGACAGCTGGCGCGCCTCCATGATGATCGCGCCGAGCCCGGTCTGAACGCCGGTCATCTCGCCGACCACGATCACCACCCAGGCAAAGCCCAGGCCCAGCCGGAGACCGGTGAAGATCGACGGCAGGGCGGCCGGCAGAACCACCCGGGCGAACTGCGCTGGCCCGGTGCAGCCCAGCATTGCGGCCGCCTCGAACAGGCGCGGTTCCACCGAGCGCACCCCGAACACGGTGTTGACCAGGATCGGATAGAACGCCCCAAGGAAAACCAGGAAAAACGCCGAGCGCGGACCAAGGCCAAACAGGATCATCGCCAGTGGAAGCCACGCGGTGACCGGGACCGGTCGTAGGACCTGGAGAACTGGATCGAGGAGCGCCCGGATGAGCGGGACGCGGCCGATCAGAAGGCCGAGCGGTAGGGCTGCGGCAGCGGCCAGCGCGAAGCCGCCGTAAACGCGGCCCAGCGAAGCCGCGAGATGCGTCCACAGGGTGCCGCTGAAGGCGTCGTCGTTGACCCCGCCAACCGCGAGATCCTGCATTTCGGTCCAGACATCGGCGGGCGGCGGGATCAGGCTGTAAGGCCGGCCCGCGGTGGCGACCTGCCAGACGGCGACGAGCAAAGCTGGTACCACGCAGGCCAGCCCCAGGCGGCGCAGGCGTGCGATCCCGGAGCTGGTCTTAGCTGCAGGCGCGGAGCTCGATCCGACCGTAGACGCCGGCAGTGCGCCGGCCTCAATCCCGGTGCTCACGCCCGCCCCATCGCATCGACGAAACGGGTGTCGATGAAGCCGGGCTCCGGCAGGCGCTTGATCTGCTTGAGCGCCAGCATGTGCTGGGCGTAGGCCCCAGCCTGCCTCACCTCGTCCGGCCCAAGGCGCCAAGTCAGCTCGACGTTCGGGGCCGAGAGTTCCAGCGCCTCGCGCTTTTGCCCGAGCTTGACCACCGCCATGGCGATCATCGCGCCGCGGTCTCCAGCAGCGAAATCCGTGGCCTTCCGGTGGATCTCCAGCATGGTCCGGACGAGGTCCGGACGCTCGGCCAGCGTGTCGCGGTGGGCGCCGAACACCATGTTCAGGGCCCCCATCTCGGTGCCGTAGGGATACTCGACGAGCTGCCCCACCCCGGAGGCGAGGCTGACGCCCGGCCCTGGCTCTGCGCCGACATAGGCATCGATATCGCCGCGGGCCAGCGCGATGTGCATCTCCGAGAAGGAGATCCGCACGGGCGTGATGTCCTTTACGGACAGTCCTTCCATGCGCATCCGTTCGAGGACGAAGACCTCCTGGGTGCTGCCGGGCCAGATCGCGACCCGCTTGCCCCGCAGGTCCTTGATGGCGCGGATGTCAGAATCCTTTTTGGCAATCACCGCCATGCCGCGGTTGCAGGTAGAGGCGATGACCACGAGCGGCTCTCCGGCTGCGGCTCCCAGCGTCGCGGCGGCGATGCCGAAGGTCCCAAAATCAACCGACTTGGTGACGACGGCGTTCTTGCATTCCGTGGGGCTCTCGAAGGGCACCACCTCCACCGTCACGCCCGCGGGAGTGAAGCGCTCGTAGAAACTCGGCGCGATCGAGTGGATGAGCTTGAGCGATCCCATCCGGATCGTGACGGGCGTGCCCTGGGCGCGCGCGCCAGACAGGGGGCCAAGGGCGAGGCCAGCCCCGAGACCGGCCAGAAGAGTGCGGCGGCGGATCATCGAATGGCTCCTTCAGAGTCCCGATGCTGCAAACGCTAGGATTCTCCCCTGTTGCAAGGAAGTGCTATTTGATGATCGCGCTGTTGCTTCGCAGGCAACGGCGCTCATGGTGAAGGCATGAAGCACCTGCGCACGGTCACCTATGTCGCCGAAGTCGCCCGGGCCGGCTCGATCCGACGCGCGGCGGAGCGTCTGAACCTCACGCCGTCGGCTCTAACGCGACAGATCCAGGACCTCGAATACGAGCTCGGCACGCCGATCTTCGAGCGCTTGCCACAGGGAATGCGGCTCAACGCGGCCGGCGAGCTCTTCGTCCGCCACATCCGCGATCAGGCCGCGGATCTTGAGCGGGTGCGCTCGCAGATCGCCGACCTGTCGGGGGTGCGGCGAGGGCACGTGGCCCTGGCCTGCAGCCAGGCCTTCGTCACGCAGGTGGTGCCGGAAGAGGTGGAGGCCTATCGTGCACGCTTCCCGCAGGTCGGCTTCGCGGTGCAGGTCCGCGACCACGCGCAGGGGGTGAGCGCCCTGGCAGCCTTTGAGGCGGATCTCGCCCTTATCCTGCAGCCGCCGCCCTCGGCGGAGCTGCATCTCCTCTATTCCGGCCAGCAGACGCTCTGCGCATTGATGCGCAAGGGCCACGCGCTGGCGGCGGAGACCGGGCCTGTGCGGCTGCGCGACTGCCTGACCCATGCCCTGGCGCTGCCCGACCACTCGCTGGCCATCCGCCACCACATGGAGCACGCGCTGGCCCGGCGCGGCGTCGAGCTACGGCCGGCTGTCGAATCAGGGTCGCTAGAATTCTTGCGCAATCTGACGCTACGGGAGGACGTGATCAGCCTTCAGATCCCCAGTGGCATCCCCCAGGATCCGCGCCTGCACAGTCGTCCTATCGACACGCGCGATCTGACGCCGATGACGCTGGTTCTCGCGCAGCTGCGCGGGCGATCCCTCTCGGTGGCCGCGGCGAAGTTTGCCGATCAGCTTGTTCTTCGACTCAATCGAGAAGCAGTCTGACCGATCGTTTGGTTGGGCATTACCAGTATCGCTTGATGAAGTAGCTTTTATATTCTAGTAATTTTTTCGGATGCGTCAGACGATATTAAGAAAAAAATACAAATTGAAATTTTTATCTATCGAGTTATAAATCACATGCATTAATTACGATCTAAATCTGTTGTAACATCTATCAATCATCAATTAATGTCATCAAAATTGCGATCCATGTTCTAATATTGCTTTTGCGCTACATATTACTCGTAATTACCCACCCCCTTGCGCGGGTTGGGTTTCGCTGATTCCCTCGTGGGATGGTTCGTACCGATCTTGAGCGGCTGAGCCGCGAGGAGTTGATCGAACTGGTGCTGCGGCTGCAGCGTCCGGAT